>CAKUKW010000261.1 GCA_934663885.1 uncultured Tidjanibacter sp. | reverse complement strand
CATTATATCTGGGTTAACAATTTTTTTGAAAAAGAGAATGAAACCAGGCTTAACCTCAGGCTTTCGGTACCTCATATAAACGCGGAGGTCAGTTTCCACCAGAGTATTGTGAACAATAAGATTTATTATGGGCCTGATTTCCTTCCTAAGCAGCACGGCGGCGCTGTAAGTGTTACCGGTGTTTATGCGCGCAAAGACTTCAGGTTCGGCGGGCTCAACCTGAATCACCAGGCAATGTTGCAATGGAGCACTAACCAAAACGTAATACCTGTTCCGCTGGCAAGCGTTTACCTTTCTTACTTCTTTGAATTCAACGTAGTCAAGAATGTGATGAAAATGAGGATAGGGGTTGATGGCAGATGGAATACGGCTTATAACGGATACGGATACAACCCCGCTATAGGCCAGTTTTATAATCAGGACGAAATGAAGCTCGGCGGATATCCTATGTTGGATTTTTTCGTTTCTGCCAAATGGAAAAGGGTAAGGATAAGGTTTAAGATTACTCACCTTAACGAAGGTTTGTTCGGCGATAATTATAACTACTTAATGGTTCTACACCAACCGTTGAACCCACGGGTATTCAAGGTCGGTATATCGTGGGGATTCTATGACTAAGTACTATTAAAGTATATATAAAAACCGCCTTAAGAGGCGGTTTTTTATTTCTTTACAAGCAGTATGAGCTATTTGGATAGTCTGTCTATGGCTTCACAAAGTTTATCAAACACTTCCGTGACAGTACCGGTTCCGTCTATCGACACATATTTATCCTGGTCGGCGTAGTATTCGGCAACTATGGCGGTCTGCGCGTTATATATGTCGATCCTCCTCTTCACAATGTCTATATCGGAATCGTCCTTCCTGCCGCCTTCTGCACGAAGTATTATCCTTGCCATCAACTCCTCCGCCGGAACCTCGAGTGAAAGCATTACATCCACTTTAAGGCCGTGGTTCGCCAATATAGTGTCGAATTCCTTAGCCTGGACGTTCGTGCGGGGAAAGCCGTCGAATATATTCCCGCCGCCCTTCTTGTGCTCTTCCATATATTCGGCTATCATGTCAAGCACCATTTTGTCGGGAGCGAGTTCGCCCTTTTCTATACGGTGCTTAACTTCGAGGCCCATAGGGGTACCGCGGCGTATTTCGTCCCTGATTATCTCGCCGGTGGATATATGAGTAAGTCCGTATTTCTCGACCAGTTTCTTCGCCTGTGTGCCTTTACCGGCTCCCGGAGGGCCGAACAAAACGATATTTATCATTAGTTCCCTGATTTAAGGAGTTACCGGATAGCAAATTTAAACCATATTTTCTCCAATCCAAAAGTTAAAGTACCTTTGTGGATATTTTGATAATATTTTCCAGATGGCAAAACGTACCGAGATTAAGGAGCTGGGCGAGTTCGGTCTTATCGACAGGCTCACCGAGGGGTCTAAGATAAAAAAGGGCTCAACTGTTATGGGTGTCGGCGACGATGCCGCAGTTATATCGTCGGGAGATAAATATTCCCTCCTGACGACCGAGCTTATGCTGGAAGGTGTAAATTTCGACCTTGTCTATTTCCCTCTGAAACACCTCGGCTACAAAACTGCGGTGGTAGGCATAAGCGATATTCTCGCTATGAACGGGACTCCCACCCATTTGTTGGTTTCCATAGGGGTATCTTCCAAACTATCTGTGGAGCAGTTGGAGGAGCTTTATTCGGGTGTCAAGGCGGCGTGTGAGGAATACGGGCTTGATCTTGTCGGCGGAGATACCTCCGCCTCCGTAAACGGACTTGTCATAAGTGTTACGGCATCGGGGGAAGTCGCGAGGGAAAAGATAGTATACCGCAGCGGCGCCAGGCCCAACGACCTGATATGCATTACCGGTGACCTGGGAGCCGCTTATATGGGACTACACCTGCTCGAAAGAGAAAAACGGGCGTTCGCCGGGAACAATAATCCACAGCCTGATTTTAAAGGCTACGAATACCTGCTTCAAAGGCAGCTTAAGCCCGCAGCGCGCAAGGATGTGATAGATTCCCTTGCCGAAGCAGATATAGTTCCGACTTCGATGATAGACCTTTCCGACGGATTGGCTTCCGATCTGCTCCAGATATGTAAAAGCTCTTCCTGCGGAGCACGGATCTACCTCGACCGCATACCCATTGCCCGGGAGACTTACAGTATGGCGGAGGAGCTGAATGCCGACCCGGTAGTAGCGGCCCTTAACGGCGGGGACGATCACGAACTGCTGTTTACGGTACCTCTGCCGGTGAGGGAAAAAATATCACGGATCGGCGGCATAGATATCGTGGGACATATTACGGATAATGGTACCGGGGCGGTACTGGTAACTCCCGACGGAAGCGATATCAGGATTACCGCACCCGGGTTCAAAGAATAAACCGGGTAAGTTTATATTTAACATTCGCTTAACTTTTTTAAAGCCATAATACCCTACATTTGTATCGGTACCGGATTTCTACCGGTCCATTCTTTACTATATTATTAGCTAGCCGCAGTGGACGCAAGTGCCCCGGTTAGTTTCGGTTAATAATATAATATTTTTGGGGGTAAGTTTTTCATAGGAAAGGGACGCCGGGCAGGCCTCCCTTTTCGCATTTGATTTATTGCCTTAGGGAAATTATTCCGATATAAGATAATCCCGGAGGGCGGTACGC
>CAKUKW010000260.1 GCA_934663885.1 uncultured Tidjanibacter sp. | reverse complement strand
GTATCGCATACCTCACCCTCGGTGTAACATACAAAATATAATATTGATAAATATATATAAATAAAAAGCCGCGTGAGTTCACGCGGCTTTTTATTTATGGTTTCTGCTGTGTCGAGGCTGTATGAAGGACACCGGCGGTAATATTAATTCCTTTAGAACCGGTACCTTATTCCGATGGCAAAATTGCCGTAAATCAACCAAAGCTTATTACTGTTGGTTTTGTAATAAAGGCCGGGACGCCAGTCGAGACTGAACGATATTGGGGCGCTTCCGACATTGTATTCTATGCCTATATTGCCCAGGACACCTACTGCGAAGTTTTTAAATCCGTTGAATATGCCCAATCCGGCTCCGTAACCCACATACCAGTTCATTCCCGGTACGTCGCTAATAGGGTAGATGATTTGATATAAACCCGCCAGGTTGATGTTGTCGAAAGAAAAGCCTTCCAGTCCGAGGTCGATTTCAAAGCGGTTGAGGTTGCTGGTAGCATGTTGGTAGGAAAGCTCAGCACCGTTTCCGATCCGCAGGCCGATACTGTTTCCGTAAACCTGCGCATTGGCTGCTGTGGCAGTCAAAAGCAGGATTGTGATCGCGAGTAAAAGTTTTTTCATAAGTGAGATTTTAGGTGAATTAAAAATGCGCTAAACTGGTAAAATAGATATGGTATTTTGACATTGATTCTCTCCGTGCAAATATAGTATATTTGGGTTTATACGGGATCACCGGTGCCGACTTAAATTCATTTTTATTCTATTTCCGGAGAGTTTGGCATAAATAATTTACGGAGTTGCCGTGCACCTTGAAGGATAATTACATAGCTCCCCGGACTTTGAACCCCAAGACGATTTACGGAGTATGTTCCATAATATCAGTCCATATATTTCCGTTGGTTATCATGCGTTTGTTTTTTCGGGAAATATTTTTTTATTCCTCGGGAATCATTATCTTTGCACGCCCGTAATATGCGGGTATGTCCGCCGCAAAGGCGTACAGTCGGATCAAATAAATAATAACAAGTACTAATTAAACGTAAGACAAGTGGATTCATTGAGTTACAAAACAATCTCCGCCAACGCTGCGACGGTCCAGAAAGAATGGGTGCTGATCGACGCCGAAGGGGAGGTTTTGGGACGCCTTGCCTCGCAAGTTGCGAAAATTCTGCGCGGCAAGCACAAACCCAGCTTTACCCCGCATGTCGACTGCGGCGATAATGTTATCATTATCAACGCCGACAAGGTAAGGCTTACGGGTAAAAAGATGACCGACAAGGTCTATGTAAGACACACCGGCTATCCGGGCGGCCAGCGTTTCGCGACGCCGGAAGAGCGCCTTAAAACCAGGCCGGAATTCCTCCTGCAGCACGCTGTTAAAGGTATGTTGCCAAAAAACCGCCTCGGGGTGGCTATCCTCAAGAACATGAAGGTTTACGCAGGCGCGGAACATCCGCACGCTGCGCAGAGCCCTAAAACCGTCAAATTAAACGAGATTAAGTAAAAATTATGGAAGTTGTAAACACCGTAGGACGTAGAAAAGCAGCTGTTGCTCGCGTTTACGTGAAACCGGGTAAAGGTACGATCACCATCAACAAAAGGCCTATCGACAACTACTTCCCGCTGGAAATTTTCCAGTACGTGGTAAAACAGCCCCTCCTGGTGCTGGAAGTAGCCGAGAATTACGATATCAACATCAACCTTACGGGTGGTGGTATCCACGGCCAGGCAGAGGCTGCCCGCCTGGGCATCACCCGCGCCCTGATGGAGATCAATCCCGAGTGGCGTCCGGTCCTGAAGAAACAGGGCTTCGTCACCCGCGACCCGCGTGAAGTCGAGCGTAAGAAACCTGGACAGCCCGGAGCGCGCCGTAAGTTCCAGTTCTCCAAACGTTAAGGGAAGGAACTCTGATATTTTTCTACAGTCCGAAGCACGGAGCCGGTTAGGAAACTTTGAGGACTACATGAATTTGTACTACCGCATGGTTGCCGGTCCGCGGAAAATTCCCGGGATCACCTTAAATATATATAATATAGGAGCTACCACGGGGATTGAAGAAAAGAGATTTTATTAATTAGAGGCGCACAACAGAGTGGCCGGAGAGTTCCGGCGGTAAACCCTGGCGCGATTAACAAAAAACAAAAAATGCCAAGAACAGATTTTAACCAACTGTTGGATGCCGGAGTACATTTCGGCCATCTTAAAAGGAAATGGAATCCCAAAATGGCTCCTTATATTTTTATGGAGAAAAACGGGATCCATATCATCGACCTGCATAAAACTGCTATAAAGGTCGATGAAGCTGCCGCAGCCATCAAACAGATCGCCAAAAGCGGTCGCCGCGTATTGTTCGTAGCCACCAAGAAACAGGCTAAGGACATCGTGTCTGAAAAAGTAGCGGCAGTAAATATGCCGTTCGTTACCGAGAGGTGGCCGGGCGGTATGCTTACAAACTTCCCAACAATACGTAAAGCCGTCAAGAAAATGTCTACCATCGACAAAATGGAGCAGGACGGGACTTACGCAAACTTCTCCAAAAGGGAGAGGCTCCAGATTGCCCGCCAGAGGGCGAAACTCGAAAAGAACCTGGGTTCGATTGCCGACCTTACGCGCCTTCCGGCCGCACTTTTCGTAGTGGACGTACAGAAAGAGCAGAATGCTGTCAAGGAAGCCAAAAGGCTCAGCATC
>CAKUKW010000259.1 GCA_934663885.1 uncultured Tidjanibacter sp. | reverse complement strand
ACTGCTGTCAGCGATGCGGTTATCGCAGCGTTCGAAAAAGTACCCGGCAGCGGCGAAGCTCCCGATCCCGACAAGGTAACCCAGGAAAGTGTCTTCAAGAAATTCTACGCGACTTTCTTCGACCTGCAGGAATCGACAACGTATTACCTTCTCCTCCGCGCCAAGGACCGTCTGGGCAACTGGACACGGACCTTCGTTTACGAGACCAAGACCAAAGCCAAAAGCGAAGGCCCGTCGATAGACGTTACTTTCGACTACAATGAATTCTGGCTCACAGGCATCACTTTCGAACCTTCCGATAATGTCGGCGGATATTTCCTCTGGTATGTAGGCCAGGGTGCCCTCGAAAACTTTTATCTGGGAATGAGCCAATATGCAGGTGATTATTTCGGTTACATGAAGTCAAATTTTGAAAATAGGACTGACGATAGAAATCTTTATGAGAAGAAAGAAACCCTTCCTTACGTAAACGACGGTATGATACTCGAGGTGGGGTATGAGATCCATATTCTGCTTATCGACAAGAACGGCAAGCCCACTTCGACCATCAGGAGGCAGTGGACGATACCGTCATACGACGAGAACGCCGGCGTTGCAAAGGTAGATATAGCTGTAGAGCCTACGGCGACTGGCGGTAAATATACTTTTACTCCCAACGAGCATACGCAGGGTTTCTTCTGCGAAACTTACACTGCGGAACTTATTGACGGTGATGATCCGTATAACCCGGGTGCCAAGGACGACGAATGGATCGTCAATAACCTTATGGGTTATGTATACTCGGCTTCTTATATCATAGGAACGCAGTGGCAGTACCGCAGCACCGCATATCCCGAATTCTGGCCCTGCAAATGGGAAGACGCATCGGGCGGTGATTATGAAAGCGGAACCGAGTTTATTGTTGCCGTAGCGCCCCTTAACAAGAACGGTACGATGGGTGTTGGCGAACTTACAAAATACAGGTACAAAAAGCTTTAATATGTTACTTCCAGGGTTATACTATTGTTTGTAAAACCTTGTAAATAAAAATTTTAATCATAAAAATAGAAATATTATCATGAAAAATATATCAAAATGGCTTAAACCTGTCTTATGTTTTTGCCTTTCATTTACACTCCTTGCGCTCAGCTCATGTAAGGAAGACGACACCCATATCCCGTATAGCCTGAAGACAAGCGACAATGAATATGTTTTCCCCGCAGCGGGAGGTGAGTTTACCGTTACAGTAACCACCGACCACCCCGACGGATGGGAAATGAATTTTACCGAGGCGGCATGGATCAGCAAAGCTGCCCAGACCGACAATACCGTTACTTTTAAGGCTGTAGAGAACCTTACGGGAGATATGCCGGAGGTTAAGGTGAAATTCACTGCCGGCGAACTGACCAAAGAACTCACGATCACGCAGGAGCCCAGGATAGTCGACGAGAATGTTAACTTCTTCATGTTCCTTAACTATATACAGGCTATCTCGCCCGATGGTAATCACATAGTTGTTTATGAAATTGAAGGATCGCAGAGCGAAGGCGACCGTGTTGTAAAGTATTTTACCATAAATACCCAGACGGACGAAAAAACACTGATGCTCGAAACCAGGGATGGGGATGAATTTGTAATTTCAATAAGGGCTATCTCCAACAACGGTGTTATGCTGGGCGAACTTTCTGCCGGCGGATTGTCCAATGACGTAATCATTAGGAACGGTGCGGTCGAATATCCGAAACTTCCGGGAGCGGATTGGAAAAATCCCGCGTTGAAGGATATAAGCGCCGACGGGACCATTATAGTAGGAGCGGCTACGGATTCCAGCACAGGAAGTAATGTCACACGCGCCCTGAAATGGGTTAACGGCGAACCTTCGATCCTTTCCGTTCCCACCGAAAGCCGAGTTTCCGAGGGTTCGGCAATCAGGGCAAGCTATGCGGAGACCATCAGCCCCGACGGTAAGTTCATCATGGGCCGCGCCATCAACAACAGTAGCAGCAATGAAGGTATATACTGGAAAAACGCCGGCGAATGGAAATGGCTCGGAACAATGGAAACCAAGATGGTCGAAATGACTAATATGTTTGGAGAAACCTTTGAAATTGAAGAGAATTTTGTCGCTATTGTAGGACCGAACAGCACGGGCAAGATAAGCCCTAACAGCAAATATGTGGCTATCCATTATCAGGATTGGGGACTTAACAGGTGGCAAAGCCCTTCAAAGGTGGAAGTTCCCGCTCTTTTCGATATAGAGAAAGAAGAGATAACGGAAGTGATCCGCATAGTGGACGAATCTCCCAACGGCGGAGTTACAGTTTCTTCTTTGAATGACGGGAGCGTATGCTACAAGCATACGGACTTTATGAGCGGTGATTCTCCTGCATTCCTGTACCAGGACGGAAGGAAAATAAGTACTCAAATCTACCTGGAGAATTTGTTCGGAACTTTGATCGGTCCCGACATTGAGATAAGGATGATCGTGGATAGCCCCCTCGTGGCCGTAGGCTCCTTTACGCACCCGGCGGGAAGGGTGGTATCTTTCTATATGAGGCCTATTACCACCAATTAAACGGCTCGGATAATTTATATTTAAAGAGCGCCGGCACAAATGTGCCGGCGCTCTTTAAATAGGTTCGGTATGACTCTCGGCGTGCTTTTAAAGACGTGTGGAGTGACGGAGCAGGCATAATTGTTGGGGGGGTGCC
>CAKUKW010000258.1 GCA_934663885.1 uncultured Tidjanibacter sp. | reverse complement strand
TCTATGGCGCGGGCATTCTGGTAGTAAGTGCGTCCCGCCTTACCGAAATACCTCACGAGCATCGCCTCGCTCTGTCGTTTGAGATCGGCGCCGGTGTGGATGCCGAGGCGGTGCATTTTAGCGGCAGTGACTTTTCCCACGCCCCAAAACTGCTCTATCCGGAGCCCTTCGACGAATTTTTCAGAATCCGTATCGGTTACCACGAACAGTCCGTCGGGTTTATCCTGGTCTGACGCTATCTTGGCAAGGAATTTATTTACCGATACTCCCGCCGAGGCCGTTAATCCGGTGGTTTCTTTTATACGCCGCTTGATGTCGCGGGCTATAATGGTGCCCGAGGGCATGTTAAGATAGTTCTCCGTGACGTCGAGGTAGGCTTCGTCGAGGGAGAGCGGTTCCACCAAATCGGTATAATCGAGGAATATATCCATTATCTGGCGCGACACGTCTTTGTAAACATCGAACCGGGCAGGGGTGAAAATAATATTCGGGCAGCGTGAGAGGGCCGTTTTTGACGGCATGGCCGAATGCACACCGTAGCGGCGGGCCTCGTAACTCGCCGCGGCAACGACTCCCCTTTCCCCGGCGTAACCCACGGCAACGGGCTTTCCGCGCAGTTCGGGATTGTCCCTCTGCTCAATGGAAGCGTAGAAGGCGTCCATGTCTATATGTATTATTTTGCGCATCCTGTCTGAGCGGCCTGCGCAAAGATAGTCAAAACTCATGCCTTTTAAATGGAGAGGGCGGGCATATATATGCCCGCCCTGACCCGGATATAAACATTCCCTCTGCTCCTGTAATTAATTCGTCATATCCGCGATGGAAACCGTTCCGGTGAATTTGTATTTCATATCACTGACAGTTTCGCCCGTATCTGTGTCGATCCCCGTGAAGTTTATCAGGATGGTATATTCCTCGGCGGATTTTGTGACCACGTATGTACCCTCGGTTATAAGTATGAACTTCACCATGTTCATATCCTTATCCGTCTCGTAGTAATAGCTGCCCGAGACACTGCCTTCGTTCTCCGCGCCCGGGATAAAGGTGAGCGGGGTTCCCGAGACATCGTAGTCGATGGTGTAAACGCCAGTGTCGATGGCCGGGTTAGCGGGATCGGTCGCGAGATTCATGAAACCGTTGAGGTAGAAGCCTTTGAATATAAGCTGGAAACTTTCGTTGAAATCCATCATATACGTATCGAGGAGATATTCGCCGCTGCCTTTGCCTTTCCTGTCGCCGTAGTAATTACCCTCGCAGTACTCCAGGGTGTTGCTGTCGGGTATGTCGGATATGTTCCGGAAAGGGATATTTCCTTCATAAGCTGCCTTGAACGTATGGCCTTCGCTGTCTTCGAGCTGTGCGGTAAGTGTATATGAGCCGCCGTTCTCCTGTAGTGTGAACTTTCCTCCGGTTATGGCTTTGGTTACCGCCACCCCTCCGGTATACTCCACTATACGTGACCCCATGATCTTACCCGTGTTCTCGTTGAGGTAACCTGTCCTGAATGTGTATTTTGACGGGGTCTCCGAGATGTCGTAATCCTCTCCTTTAAGCGAGGGCGAAGAGGGATTTGTGGCTACATCCGAGAATGTCTCGAAATAGATTTTGAACCCGTCGCCTTCGATATCCCCGAACTCATCGAGGGTTCCCTTGGTGAGCCACAGATCGAACTGGGCGAACCCGTCGCCGAAAAGATCGCCTATGTAGGTTCCGCCGGCATTGTCGGCAACAAGCTTGTTGGGATCGGGTTTTTCCGTAAAGGTAAAATCTATCCCGCCCTCGTAGGTACATTTGTATTTAATACCCTGCTCGTCGGTGATGTCGGTAGTCAGCGTATAGGTGCCTTCGGCGAAAGCGACTTTGATAGTTCCGGAAACTATATAATGTTTCGAAACGCTACCTCCGGATGAGGAGATAAAATAAGTGCCGGTATCGCCCCTTTTACCCGGGGCGAATGTAGATTTCTCACCGCTGGAGGAGGCAAAGTAATAGCCTGCGGCCAGCGTGGCATTTTCGGCGTCCTGGCTGACCTCCGAAAAAATGTCGGTATGGAATTCCCATACTCCACCGGTAGTATTGGATTCCGGGTCGAAACTGTTCCCACGGAATTTCAGGCTGTATTCACCTGCGACGCCGGAGTCGGCAGGTCCGTAATATATTCCCTCGACCGTGTTGAGGGTAATGTTTTCTTCGGTTTTAGGAGGAGTGGGGTTACCACTGTCGCATGCGAAGAGAATGGTTGACAGGCCGATGGCGGCCAGATAAAAAAATAATTTTCTCATTTTTTGATTGATTGTTTGAGTTTTCAAGAAGCATTCATCGTAAAGATAACATTATTTGGGCTTAATCTACTACGTTTAACAATTTATTAACCTTGCCGTAGATGATTATGAAGGTTTTTCGAATACTTGCCACAGCCCCTGTCCGGGGCTAAGCGGCAGGGCCTCCAATGGGAGTAATTCGGAGTATTCGGATTTTAATTGTTATGTTTAAATAATATAGGATGCACTTCGGCAGAACAATGGGAAATTTTCGTTTTCTTTTGTTCTGTTCCCGGTTTTCACTATATTTGCTGAATATAGGATGCGCCTTGGCATAGCTCCGGCAAGAAAACCTGCCTTCGCTCTGCGCCCGGCTTTCACTATCTTTGATGCAATCAGCAGATAAATAGCTGATATTGAAAAGATTAAAGACTATCGCATGAAAAAAGGCAATGGATG
>CAKUKW010000257.1 GCA_934663885.1 uncultured Tidjanibacter sp. | reverse complement strand
CCTCAAAATGTTCCTCAATGGCCTGCCAGAACGGGTCGAGGTCATCGGTACGGTCACGGCTGAAAACATCGTCATAATCGTTCGTTTCGGGATAGTTAGTCCAAGAGCGTTCAGGAGCGGGGCGTTCCCTTTCGCCCGGAGCGCCGGCTGTGGTTTGGACAGTACGTTCCTGCTGCTGTACCTGTCCGGGCGTTATTTTCCCGGCCGCCTCTTTTTGCTGCGGGGCATCGGGCGCATTGGACTGGTAACGCTCCACATCGAGGTGGCGGGATAAATCTTCAGACAGTTTCTCGTCGAGGTCTTTGGCGATACCATCCACGCCGCCCGAATGGGTATATACCACCGCAGGTTTACCGTAGGGGTCGGTATCCAGTCGCATAGTGGTCGCGATAACCGGAGCTTGCCTTTCCTGCGTCGTTTCATTAAAAAGACGGTTGACGTTTATCTGCTCCCGGTATAGCTTATCGGTTTCTATAAAATCAAGTTCCCGCTGGGAAAGGGTATTTTTATGAGTGTTTCGTTGTAATACGACGAGGTCGCTGCCGACTTCGGTTCCGGCCGTGGCGGTAAAGAGGTCGTTGGGCAGGCGCACTGCCGATACCAGATCGCAGTTGTTCATCAGGTACTCGCGGGCATAGCGGTTCTGGGGTGAATTGAGAACGCCCTGCGAGGTGATAAAGGCGATGATACCGCCATCGCGGATACTATCGGTCGATTTCAGAAAGAAATAATTATGCAGCTTCCGTGTAGCTTGCCGCCGGGCAGGGTCTTTATGGGTAGAGAATGCGGGGTCGAATAATGCAACATCCCCGAACGGGATATTACTCAAAGCCAAGTCATAATACCCGTTGTACTTCGGCTCAATGGTTTCATAGCCCTGTATCCTTACGTTATTTTCCGGGTGAAGATGCTTTAGGATGATGCCCGTAGCGGGGTCTTTTTCAAAACAGGTTATTTCCGCACCGGGTGCAAACCGTCTGGCGGAATCGGCGAAGATGCCGTTTCCGGCGCTGGGTTCAAGTACCCGTCCGGGCTCGATACCATTGCGTTGCAAAGCCGAGGCGATAACATCGGCGACCACGGGCGGTGTATAGAAAGCCGACAGCACGGAATCTTTGATGCCGTCGAAGTAGCGTTTATACTCCCGCTCACCGTCGGTGTTTTCCTTTAGAACGGTATGCAGTTCTTCTATGAGAGGGGTCAGTACGGTTTGTTTCCCGCCGTCTTTGGGCAGCGGGTCTATCACTTCCTTAATGCCTCCGAAACCGCTGTACGACCGCAAAACCTCTTTTTCATCCGGAGTGGCTTCGCGTCCCTCCCGGTCGAGCGTAAAGGCTATCTTTATCGCGTCGATATTCTGGCGAAGATGCGCCGTCTTGTTAAACCGTGCCATCTTCAAGCAGTATTTGAATGGTTCCCGTGAGTTCGGTGTATAGGGCGTCGTATGCAGGAGTGTCGGCAAAATCGTCGTCAAGCGCGTATTTTGTCAGCACACCGGCGCACATCGGCAGCGCCTGCAAAGCGACGGCGCGGGCATTGTCTTCCGGGATTTCCATCGGAAATTCGTCCCAGATGATATTTACAAGGGTGTTGTACGGAGAGAAATGCAGGCCCCGGTAGAGTTCCGCACTGGCTTCGGCTTCGGCTTCGGTGTGCGTCCGTCCGGCTTTTATCGTATCGCTGTAAATAGCTGCCGCACTATCGGCGCGTTCTTTGATAAATGCCTTGTCCCCGGCACGGCCGGGGTGGCTGTCGCGCAGGTATGATAACAGGGAGAGGCCGTAATAGGACAGTTCGCCATGTGGCGAGGGATTATTATTATTTGTCATAACATCGGAATTTTTAGTGGTTGAATGAAAGGCGGGAAAGGAAAAAGGCGCCCCGGATTCCCACCCGGAGCGCCATCACTAAAATCCGATTTACATTTCACTTAAAAAATGAGTTATGCAAATGAATTTCAGTGGCAAAGATAGCGATTATTTCCGGCTATCCGGCTTTCCCTTTCCGCCCGGTTTATTTTTAGGAAAATCGAATCGGGTCTTAAACTCGCCGTCAAAGGCGACGGCGGCATCGAAAGTACCTCCGGCCGATTTTTTGAAGCCTTTTATCAGGGCGGTCTTCCTCTTACCGAAAAGGTCGGATAGCTGCGCGTCCGAGAGTTCCTTTCCGGCAATCGTGCGGAATACAATAAGACCGCAATCCGGGTTTTGGCACTTGGCGACTTTGGGATAGAACACGACCGGCTGACCGCAACGCGGGCAATTTGCCCCGGCACGGCTGCCGCCGCCCTCGATCTTTGCCGACAGCAATTCGGCGGTAATCTGCGAGGTGTAGACCTCTATGCCCTGATGAAAGGTCAGGGCGTCCATCTCCCCGCCTGCGATTTTCGAAAGGGCCAGTTCCCAGCCTCCCGTCATGGCCACGTCGGCAATCTTTTTGTCCTTTACCACCTCGTAAACCGCCAGCCCCTTATCGGTCGGTATGAGCGATTTTTTCTCCCTGCGTATATATTCGCGGGCAAAGAGCGTTTCGATGATGGCGGCGCGTGTTGCCGGAGTTCCGATACCGGATTCTTTCATCGCTTCACGCTCGTCTTCGTCCTCCACTTCTTTGGAGCATGTCTCCATTGCCGCCAGCAGAGAACTTTCCGTATGTATCGGGCGGGGCTTGGTCTGCTTTTCCAGTACATCGCACCCTTTCACGGGCAGCGTGTCGCCCTCGGTAATTC
>CAKUKW010000256.1 GCA_934663885.1 uncultured Tidjanibacter sp. | reverse complement strand
CAGTATTCCGAAAAACTGACGTCCCGTTTCTCCTTTGCATTATAATCCTGCCTATTCGGGACTGTCATTTCGGAGCGGCTTTCGGTCACTTCATCTGCAAATTATGACAGTTTATTCTTCGACAGATATTTAAGTCTGTGGCATCCGGTACATTTGTTGCATAAATTATATCAAAAAATGAGCGCAACAATGAAAAAGAGATTATTACTGTCATTATTTGCATTGCTTCCGTTTGTGGCCGCGGCCCAGCAATCCGCGACAGACACGTTGAAACTTACATTACAGGACTGCCTTTACATGGTAAGTTCCAATAACTACAACCGTCAGTCCGTCGTGCTGGGAGAATCGTCCACCCAGGAGAGCTACAACCAGTCTAAAATGGAGCGCCTGCCCAACCTGACCGCCAGTGTCGGTGAAACGTACACATATTCCGAAGCGTCGGGCAGCGACTGGAGCGGCAATTACTCGGTGAATACAGGTGTTACGCTCTACCAGGGCGGCTACATAAACAACACCATCGAAAAGAACAGGCTCGCGGCCGAACAATCCGCCTATGTTACCGCGCAGTATGACAACAACCTGACGATTCAGGTTTTGCAGTCATTCCTTACGGTGCTCGGCAACGAGGAGCTCCTCAGGTACCAGCAGGCTGTCGTAAAAGCGAGCGAAGAACAGGTCAAGCAGGGCAAATCGCGCTACGAGGCTGGTGAAATACTGCACAGCGATTACCTGCTGCTCGAGGCGCAGTACGCGAACGATCTCAACAGCATTATGGAAACGGGCATCAGCCGCGACAACAGCCTCAACGCGCTAAAAAGCCTTATGTCCATGGATATGTCGCAGCCTGTCGAAATAGTATATCCCGACGATTCGGCTCTCGCTCTGATGGGAATTATGCCCTCGGAAGATGATGTAGTATCGCGTTCGCTGGAAACAATGCCCGACCTGCGCATAAGCGACTATGACGTTGAAATAGCGGAAAGGGGAGTGAAGATCTCGCGCTCGGCATACGCCCCGACCATAACCATGAATGCCAGCGCCGGTTCGGGACACATCAACGATTTTTCGAACTACGGAAACCAGTTGTCCAACAAATTCAGTACACAGGCGGGTGTTTCGCTCAGCATCCCCATATTCAACCGCAACCGCACCAAATCCAACGTGACGCAAAGCAAAATAGCGCTTCAGCAAGCCGAGCTCGAACGGAAGCAAACGGAACTGGACATAAAACAGACGCTCATCCAGGAGTACCGCAACGTGGTGCTGGCCGAGAATCAATACCGCACCGCCGAGACCCGCCGGGACGCCTACAACGCCTCGTTCGAGACTTACCGGCTGATGTTCGAACAGGGCGCCATCACCGCCGTGGAACTGCTCCAGCAGCAGAATAACTATATAAGCGCCATGAACGATTACATTCAGAGCAAATACGGTTTCATGCTCAAAAGGAAAGTGCTCGACGTTTACATGGGCGAGCCGATAACAATGTAATACATAATATCATAATATATAAAACAATCAGGAATTATGAAAAAGAGAACGAAAGTGCTCCTCGGTGTATCGGCGGCAGTCATCGTAATAACAGTGCTTGCACTGGTACTGGCGGGAGGAAATAAAACCACGACCTTCCATACCGCAACGGTGAACAAAGGTACGATACAAACGACGGTAATGGCGACGGGGTACGTGCAGCCGGTCGAGGAAGTCGAAGTGGGAACACAGGTATCCGGCGTCATCGAAGTAATATACGTGGACTACAATTCCCACGTAAAAAAGGGTGATTTGCTGGCCAAGCTCGAAACGAACACTCTTCAGGAAAAGGTAAACCAGGCGGAAGCTTCAGTAAGGGCTTCGCAAAGCGACCTTGATTATGCCACACAGAACTTCGACAGGACAAAAAAGCTGTATGACGCCAACGCGGCCACACAGGTTTCCTACGAAGAGGCGGTGAACAGGCGCAACCAGGCACAAACGACCCTGGATAACGCCAAAGCAACCCTCAGGCAGGCAAAAGTGGACCTTTCATACGCATATATTTACTCGCCGATTGACGGCGTAGTGCTCGACCGCGCGGTGAATACGGGCCAGACCGTAGCAGCGGCGTTCTCCACTCCTACCCTGTTCACCATAGCCGAAGACCTTACCAAAATGCAGGTCGAGGCCGATGTAGACGAGGCCGACATAGGCCAGGTCAGGGTCGGGCAGGAAGTTACTTTCACAGTGGACTCATACCCCGAAGATACGTTTACCGGTATGGTCAGCCAGGTACGCCTGCAACCGGTCGTAACCTCCAATGTGGTAACATATACCGTGATAGTCGATGCTCCGAATCCCGATGAAAAACTATTCCCGGGCATGACGGCCAACATAACCATAACGGTTGCATCGGAAGAAGGGTTGCTCGTTCCGGTGGAAGCACTCAATTTCCATATAACGGAAGAAATCGCCGGTAATATGGGCATACCGGTTCAACCGGTTAACGGCGGCAAGGGAGTATGGATTAAGTCGGGCGAGAGGATAGAGCGCAGGGAAATAGCCACGGGCATCGGCGACGGGATATATTACGTAGCGAGATCGGGCCTTTCAGAGGGACAGGAAGTAGTGCTCTCCGTAACGCTCGGTAAAAAACAGTCTGCCAGGAAAAGCGCCAGTATAATGCCTTCGCCTCCCAGGGGCGGCGGCGGACCGAGGGGGGCGGCAGGAGTCATGTAATATAAAAATGCGACAAGAATGG
>CAKUKW010000255.1 GCA_934663885.1 uncultured Tidjanibacter sp. | reverse complement strand
CCATCGATTTGTTGAACAGGTACAGGCACAATCCCAGCGCGAACATGTTCTTGCATTTATTGACGCTCTTGGCATCCAGGTCGAGGTCCTTGAGGGCCTCCTTTGTCATCGACGAGATGTCGGGGGTTATGATGTTGTAGTCCTGTATTCCCAACTCCTCGAACGGGTTGCCGGTAGTGAATCCGGCGCGGGCAATGCTCTTTTCATCGAGCGTATCGCCGTCTATTATCACCGTGGCGTCTTTTTTAAGCCAAACGGCGTTCGCTTTCAAAGCCGCGGGGTTCATTGCTACCAGTACATCGCAGTGATCGCCCGGAGTCTGTACCGGATGGTCGCCGAAATGTACCTGGAAACCGGATACGCCGGCTACGGTTCCCTGTGGCGCGCGGATTTCCGCCGGATAGTCAGGGAAAGTTGAAATCCCGTTACCGTACAATGCAGCGGTATCGGAAAAGAGGGTTCCGGTGAGCTGCATTCCGTCCCCGGAGTCTCCCGAGAAGCGTACAACCACATCCTTAACCTCCCGCATGTTTTTGTTCTCCATAATGCTTGGCAGCTTTAGGTGTTTGTATTTATTTAATTTTCAGGTTTATATCAAAATGAAACCGGCTGAAATTTACATTTCATTTTCATTACATCCATCCCGTAGGAAGCCATCCCGGCGACCGTTAAAACAGAGTATAAATCATTCGAATTACAAATTTCAGCCGGAGCTTTATTATACAGGGCAAATATAGGTCTTTTTCTTTTACGGCAGCCAAGATGTTTGATTAATTTTCGAAGAAATTACTTTCATTATATAATTATTTAAACCGGTTTGTTTGAAAATCGTTACCGATGACCATGAAGGTCAATAGATTGTTATTATAATAACGCTAAGATTTTTTTGTTCTTATAAAAATCCGGCACGAATCGAAAACAAATTCTTATATTTGGCCTCGAATCAGGAGCGGTATTTTTTCCGTTCACCGATTTAGCAGGCTACAAGTCAGTAATTTAAAATTCAGGCGAAATGAACCGTCAGATCAAATTAACGACCCCCGCAGAGGCCGTAAAAGTCATTAAGTCGGGCGACCACATACATTTGAGCAGTGTCGCCAGCGTACCGCAGGTGCTGGTAAAAGCTATGATAGAGCGCGGCATGGCCGGAGAGCTCAGGGACGTACACATCCACCACCTCCATACCGAAGGGCCGGCCCCCTATGCTGCTCCCGAAATGGAGGCTATTTTTCAGCTCGATTCCTTCTTTGTAGGAGGTAACGTAAGGAAGGTTACGCAGGAAGGTTACGCCGATTATATACCGGTTTTTCTCAGCGAAACACAGAAGCTTTACCGCTCGGGTGCGCTTCCCTGCAACGTCGCTATGATACAGGTTTCTCCCGTAGACAAACATGGTTATGTGTCGCTGGGAACTTCGGTGGACGCGACTCTTGCCGCGGTAGAGTGTGCGGAGACGGTCATAGCGGTTATTAACAAGTATGTCCCACGTTCGTTCGGCGACGCACTTATTCCTTCTTCGATGATCGATATATTCGTTGAGGACGACACCCCACTTATCGAAGGGCATTTTACCCAGCCGGACGAGATTGAAACGGCCATAGGCAAACAGTGCGCGGCGCTGATCGAGGACGGTGCTACGTTGCAGATGGGCATCGGGGCTATTCCCAATGCGGTACTGGCTCAGTTGGGCGGGCATAAAAATCTTGGTATCCATACCGAGATGTTCGCCGACGGCGTTCTCCCGCTCGTCGAAAAAGGCGTTGTGAACGGAGCTAACAAGGCCATCGACAGGGGTAAAATAGTCTCTACGTTCCTTATGGGCTCGCAGAGGGTATATGATTTCATAGATAACAACCCAGGAGTGGCGATGATGGACGTGGCATACACCAACGACCCATTTATCATAGCCAAGAACCCTAAGGTAACGGCCATTAATTCGGCTTTGCAGATAGACCTGACAGGTCAGATATGCGCCGACTCGATAGGGACGAAGTTCTATTCGGGAGTAGGCGGCCAGGTCGATTTCATTTATGGAGCTTCCCGTTCCGATGGGGGAAAGGCCATAATAGCGATGCCCTCGGTAACAAATAAGGGTATAAGTAAAATATCCCCGGCTCTTACATGCGGCGCGGGAGTAGTTACCACCCGTTCCCATGTCCATTGGATAGTTACCGAATACGGCGCCGTCAACATATATGGTAGAACCCTACAGGAGAGGGCAAGGCTCCTTATAAGCATAGCCCACCCCGACAGCCGCGAAGAGTTGGATAAAGCCGCTTTCGAACGTTACGGCCCCCATCATCACTATATTAAGAAATACCTGGGCAAGTAATTTTTAGAGTTTTAAGAATACTGGCGGGGGACGGTCACTGTTTTCCCGCCTTTGTTTTTTGCAATATTTAGGGGCACAGGCAGGGTAGTGCGGTTTTTGAAAATATAATCTTTAATTTTGTCTGATTTTAACCCCGTTCGTAATTTATATATGCAACAGATAGATGTATATAAAGTTATAGAAGAAAAGAGCCCTAAGTTGGCCCGCCGGCTCCCGAAGTTCGTTATCAATTACCTTAAGAGGATAATCCACCAGGAAGATCTGAACGAGGTTCTGCGTAAATATCCGGAGCTCGACGGCGTCGAGTTCGTCAGGGCGGCGCTGAAAGAATTAGGCATATCCTACCATTCGGCGGGCCTCGAAAATATCGATTCCGCAGGAAGGTACGTATTCGCATCGAACCATCCTTTCGGAGGGCTCGACGGGCTGATGCTGGCCGACGAAGTGACGAAAA
>CAKUKW010000254.1 GCA_934663885.1 uncultured Tidjanibacter sp. | reverse complement strand
CCCGGCAGCCGGCAGCCAAACGCGAGGCCCAGTTCCTTTATTTCACCACGCGGCCGGAACACTCTGCGCGGCTATCTTCCCATTGATGATACCCCGTTGCCAGAGCGACAGGAAGCGGGTCGCAAAGGCGGGGTACTCGTTCCCGCACCAACCTGGGGCGCAGGAATTAAGGAATTTTACTTGGTAAAATTACGCAGCGAGTGCATAGCTATTATTGCCATTTGTTGTTTTGAATGTTGATATTTACGAGCTCCCATACAACGCTCGGCATGCTTACTCCCAGACTCTACCTGCTGTCAAAACCGGTCAGCCCCGAAAGTTATCCGTCTCCATTACAATAACCGCGCCGCAGACGGACTGCAAATATAGTGAAAGCCGAGTGCAGAGCGAAGGCAAGTTTTTTTGCGGGAGCTCTGCCAAGGCGCCTCCTATATTATGCAAATATAGTAAAAACTGACGGATACGCCAACTTATTCCGGCGCTCGGGCTTTTATATATTTCAGAAGTATAACGGAAAAACCGGTTTTAGAATTATCCGTCACAGGGATTCATGTCGAAAACTGCGGGACGGGCTCCTGCCAGATTTATTTTACGGCTTTAAGAATGTGCGAATTGATTTCCTCGACCTGGGGGGCGAGACCGGCTATGATATCGACTTCCACACCGGCATCACGTAGCATTCGTGTCCCCTCGCACCTTACGAAACAATCAGGTTCGGCATAAGCGTAGACAACCCTTTCAAATCCATTCCTTATTATCAATTCGGTACAACTTACCGGCTTGGATTTACGAGTCGAACATGGCTCCATGGAGCTATAAATAGACGCGCCGGAAAGATCCGCTCCCGAATCGAAAGCCTTTTTTAAAGCCTCTTCTTCGGCATGGTTGTGCAGTCCGGTTTCATGGGTATATCCTTCGAACTGTTGCCCTTTCTTTGTTACAATAACCGCTCCTACGCAGTATGCGGTGTTGGATTTTACACATTTACGGCTGATGTCTATTGCTCTCTGGAGGTAACACGGGTCGGCAGGCATATATGATGAAGTTAATTTTTATGTATAACGTATTCGCAGACCTTCATATTACCCGCTTCATGCTCCGTCTTTTGGGACCTGTCCTCGAAAGGGAATTTACCGAAGTAGGGTAGGCGGGGTGCGTTAGAGTCAGCTACCGTTAACGGAGCGACGGCCAGACGGAACTCGTCCGCCATATCTTCGTCGATGAACATTTTTATGATTTTTGCTCCGCCTTCCACCATCAGTATCTCGAATCCCCTGCCAGACAGCTCCTTTACAATGGCTCGAGCTGTTATTTCGGGCATGGGCACAACTTCTGAAACACGGGAAAGCCCGGCCTTTTTCAGGGCCGAAGCATCTTCACGGACAAACACTATCTTGGGAATATCAGGTCCTTCGGTAAAAAAACGTGAAGCCGTGTCAATGTTGCCGCTGCCGGTGACCGTTACTTTTACAATGTCGCCCGGCATACCGGCGGCAATTCGCCCGGTACGCAGCTTTTGGTCCCTGATAACCAGCGCGGGGTTGTCCCGCCTGAGCGTCTCCGCGCCGACCAGTATTGCGTCGCTCGCGGCCCTTAGGCGGTACACTTCCCGCCAGTCTTCCTCCGATGATAATACCAGGCGCCGGGGCGAACAATCGTCCATATAGCCATCCTGTGATACCGCCGCTGAAATTATGACCCGCATTTCCTTAACTCAATCAATGTTACTTCCGGTTTAGCACCTATACGCAAGGGGATCAACGAATACCCGATCCCGTTGTTGACATATAGATACCTGCCGTCCTCGCTGTACATACCTCCCCAGTGTTCGTATGATAATGCCACGGGAGACCAGTATTTTTTCGGGCCTACCCTGATCTTAAACTGCCCCGCGTGTACATGGCCGGCCAGTGTAAGGGTGCTTTTACCAGTGGCCAGGATGTCTTTCCAGGTTCTTGGTGTGTGGGATATGGTTATGTTGAACTCACCCGGCTCCTTATCTTTGTAAAGATAAGAATAATCGGTTTGACAGGTCAGTTTTGCATGGCTTTTTTTCTCCATCAACTCTTTTGGAAATTCTATTCCGGTAACGGAGATGGTCGTCTCCTCACAGACATTTATGAATACCGTCGTGTCGATCAGCAGTTTCCACCCGATGCTCCCGAGCAGATCCTTTACGTGGCCCAGGTTCTCCTCTGGAGTAAGCCCCGGCATGGATATATATTTGCCCATCTCGTGGTTGCCCGCCGCGCTGTAAACGCCATAAGTGCTTTTAATGCCGGAGAGTATGCTGAGTATATCGGGTTCCAGCTCTGTATAATGTCGGTTTATGAGATCCCCGCAGTTAATGACTATATCGGCGTCGAGCTCATTTATTTCCCTTACCATACGGCGCAATATCGTATACCTGTCGAGAAGTGTTCCGGTATGTACGTCCGAGAATATTGCTATACGGAAACCGTCCAGCGATTCCGGAACGCGCTCGGAAACCATATCCCTCCTTTCAATTTTTATATTCCATCGGCCTGTGGTCGCGGCATACGTCATTACGCAGTTTATAGCTACCAGAGAGGCAATGGCTACGGAATAAAAGAGTGTACGCTTATGCGTAATTCTTCCCAACCATGCGAAAAAGGCGAATATTATTTTACCCACGCACATAAACAGAAAGAAAGGCGTGGTGCCCTCGAAGAATCTGAACAAGCCCGGTGGTAAATTCGGGAATAGCCTGAAAAGCAGGTACATTACGATTGTCCATACCCAAATAATGGCCGAACCCCATATATATACCC
>CAKUKW010000253.1 GCA_934663885.1 uncultured Tidjanibacter sp. | reverse complement strand
TTACTGTTTCGGCCACTATCAGATCGACGGGCTCCGCCTGTAAAATGTTGATCATAAGATTAGAGTTTTATTTTTATGTTTTTCCTTGTTTGCGTCTTTTCCCCTAATTCGGGCGGATTTTGTAATCCCTGCGCGAAGGTAAGAATAATTTGCTTTTGCCCTGTGTGACGATACCTGTTTTTTGAACAGGCCGCTATGGCTTGATGGAGCCGGTGCGCGAAACCGTCCTTTACCGATTTTCGGTGCTGCCCCGCGTTTCGTTGCTTTCTTCCTTCTCCGCCTCCGGTCCGCTTTCTTCCTGTTTTTCGTCTGCGGCTTCCTCTGACTGGGTGGCGGCCTGCGCTTCTTCTTTTTTCTTCTCTTCCCTGCGCCGCTTCATATTGGCGATGCGGGTCTTCATCTTCTCTATTACTTCAGAAAAACGGTTGAAATCTTCACGGTAGTATATACCCACCCCGTTCTCCTGAACTACCAGGTTGTCGTCGAAACGGTCTACAGACCGGGTGAAAAGTTTCATCCTGACGTTACCCGACGTATTCAGCAGCGCGGTCAGCGAAAGGTTGTTGGACAGTGGTGTATCCTTGTAGGTAGAGTATCCCGTGTCGTAATTGCCTTCGTACTCGAGTATCATACGGCCGTCGAAGAACTCCTTCGTGAAGCCGAAATCTATCTCGTCGGAGTTATACTCGTCTTTCTGGCGGTACTGGATGTTAATGGTTGCATCATCCGAAATGGTCGAGAAGAGGTTGTTGAGCTGGTTGGTAACGAAGTCTATGCCGATAGCCGTTCCGCTAACGCCGGTCGAAGACATATTCTCGGTGGTGAAATTGCCTAACGCGACAAGCCACACGAACTGCGTAGCCATCATGTCTTGTGCCGCCAGCATACTGTTGAGTGTGGCCTGAAGATTCGCGTCGGTCGTCTGCGCCACTACGTTGAAGGCGAACTCCGGTGCCGAGAGCCTGCCGCCTATCTTTATTATACAATCCACCGGAACGCGCCCGCGGCCGTACTGCTGGTTATCGAGTATGCCGCTTGAAACCAACGGGGCCAGCGATGCCCTGAGCGAATACACAGCCTCTATATTGAGGATGGACTCCATAGGGTCTCCCACCAGTTGTATAGTACTTCCGGGGCGTATTACGAAGAGTTTGTTGGATATGATATTCTGGAAATTGAAAAGGTATTCCCCCTCGGTGATCTCGTATGTTCCGAATACGTTCATGTCCCCTGTATTGGGGTTTATGCTGGCGTTGAGGCTTGCGTTGCCCCGTACTTCGAGGGCATCGTTCCTCGACGGGTCGATGACCAGTTTCAGGGTTGTACCCGGAGTTATATTAAGTGCAGCGGTAATGTTGAAGTCGGCCCTGTTCTGGTTCGCCGCCTGCTCGCGCGATAGGCGGTACTGCAGTTTCTTCCGCTCTAAATTGTCGGCTGCGTTGACAGCCTCGGTCTTATGCTCATAGGTTATGAAGTCGGCCGTGGCGACGTTGGCATTGCCGCTCACGGGCACGTTCGCCGTAGAGTTGTCGTCCGTGCTGATTACGGCGTTTACGTCTATACCCATCTTGTCGCCGTGCAGTTGTATAGTTCCTGACGTATATATTTTGCCGTAGAAAGATTCGCTGTCGGTTATGGTGGTGTTCACGGCGAGCAGTTTCTTCGGCTGTACTTTCACATCGTATGAGATGCTCGAGAAGTTGGTGATGTCCATGAATGCTTCGAGCTCGGCGCTGCCTCCCTCCTGGTCCGTGAGGGTGGTGCGCGGTATGGTGATGATGTTGTCTTTAACCGATACCAAAAGTTCCGGTATGGTATATGTGGCTTGTGTAAAGTCTATCGTCGTTTGCAATTCACCTATTCCTATAGCACCGTTTATTACCGGTTTTTTATCCTGTCCGCTCCTGACTTCGAGCGTGATGGCCGCCATTCCCCCGAGATCGTCCACCGAGCCGCCAATCAGGGGCGTCGCCAGCGCCAGGGGAAGGTTCGATATGTTGACGTCGGCCATATAGGCCCCTGTCGCCGGCCGGTAATAACCGCGGATTACCTGCTCCTCAGTCCGGGTATTGGTGAGCGTCAGTCGGGCCCGCTCGGTACCGAAGTCCCACCTGCTCGTGAAACGCAGGGGTGCGGCCGTATATTCGTTCACGCCCATATCCTCCATAGCTATATCGGCTACTATAAGCGGGTCTTTCATCGCCGATATCAGGTCTGCGAAACCCGAAAGGCGTCCGTGCGGTACGTATCCCTGGTTGGCCAGCAGTCCGGTCAGCACCGAAAGGTCTACTTCGTCGAGATGCGCGTGAAGCGTGTCCGTTCTTTCGCCGGCGAGAACGCCGTGTATGCTGAGTCCCTGCCCGTTATTACGAATACCGAAATCCGATATTGATATCCGCTCCTTCGAATAGAATATTTCAGAGGACGACACATTCCACAATTTTCCGTCCGTCACCAGGCGCGACGGGTTGATCGCACCGGTTACCGTAAGGTCATTGTTTGCGTCCCTCGCGAGAGCGGCGTAAAGGTCGAGCATTGCATTGACCTGCGTTTTATCGTTGCTGAGATGGGAGAGTATCTCTATTTTGTCATCCTTAATGTTTGCATCCAGGCTTATGGTCGGTATCACAATGCCCGGAATATATATTTCATCCGTGGCAAAATGGAGTCCGAGAGAGTCGGCGGCATTCTCGTTGCTGCCGGCGAAGGCGAGTTTCGTAAAGAAATATTTCTCGTATTCCACATACTCGCTATTGGCCTCAATATGGAATTTTTCCGTATAGGGGTTGAACCGTAC
>CAKUKW010000252.1 GCA_934663885.1 uncultured Tidjanibacter sp. | reverse complement strand
CGTATGGGCCGTAATCTCGCTTGTACTGCTGGCAGCGGCGGCAGGATGTATCCTTGTTTATATTCTGTCCGTGAAGAAAGGGCGGAGGAAAGCCGGTTTCTTTGTCGCTATCGGCCTGGCCGTCCTTTTCTGCGTGAGTGTCAGTTTTTCGGTCGTAGAACGAAGGGAGCTTGTCGATTCGTCGCAGGCTGTAGTAATTGTGCCGTCGGTTTCGGTGAAAAGCTCTCCCGACGATGCCGGTAAAGAACTGTTTATAATCCATGAGGGGACGAAAGTGGGGGTAACGGGCACTTACGGGGCATGGACAGAGGTGGTGATTGCCAACGGGAACAAGGGATGGCTGCGCGATGCGGCAATGGAATATATAGATTAGAATCTCCGGCGCCGATGTCTAAACTTCTGGAAAACGTAGTAAGCGAGCTTTCGAGGCTTCCCGGAATAGGCAGGAGGACGGCCCTGCGCCTTTCGATGCATATCCTCCGTATGGAGCATGGGGATGTGGACAGGATGACCGAGGCTATAGGCCGCTTCAAGGAAGAGATAAAATACTGCTCGCGGTGCAATAACCTTTCCGATACGGACCTATGTCCCGTTTGCGCCGACTCTTCGCGCGACCGCTCGGTGGTATGTGTTGTCGAACAGGTTGGCGACGTAATGTCGATAGAGAATACCAGGCAATACAACGGGCTTTACCATGTACTCGGAGGCGTCATATCCCCTATGCAGGGCATAGGCCCTTCCGACCTTAAAATAGAGCTGCTTCTCGACAATATTGCACGCGGGGAGGTAAAGGAGGTTATCCTCGCCATAAGCACCACTGTCGAGGGTGAAACGACGCTGTTCTACCTCTCCCGCCGCCTCGAGCAATTTCCCGAACTGAAAGTCAGCAACATCGCACGCGGCATAGGTTTCGGCGACGAGATAGAATATGCCGACGAATTGACGATATCGCACGCAATCCATAACAGGACGCCGCTGAAGAGATAATCCGGGGGCTCAGCAGCAATCCCCTGAAATAATAATATATTTAATATATCGAAATGGTAAGGCCGCTTTCTCACGAAGGCGGCCTTACTCTAACCCTAATAACTAACTCTATCCGGCCGGAATTTTTTCCCGGCCGATCATCTTATGAAAAATGCGCTCGTGGCGTTAAATCAATATTTGCATTAAGCGTTAATCCTACATTCTCGGCGGGCCCTGGAATCCTCCAGGCCTTTGGTGCTGCTGGCCCTGCTGCCTGAAGCTTGAGGAATTGTCCTGGTCGAGTCCGTCGTAGTCGCTGCTGCGGCGAGAGGCTCCCTTGCCGTACATCCTGAGGTTGTAGATGAACTGGACGCCTACGTAACGCCCTATTTCAAGGTTGCTGCTATTGGTTATGGTATTGTTGGATACCGAAGTGAAATAAGCCTTGTTCTGGTTGAATATGTCGTTCACCACCAGGCTAAGTTCGCCGCGTTTGTTCTTGAAAATCTTTGTCCCGATGAGGGCGTTGCATATCACATACCGCTCGTTGGTGTTTTCCGTAGGCAGGTAATATTGCTTGTATGTGGCATTTGCAGAGAAAGTAATGCCTTTCCATATAACCCATTTGAGCGAGGCCGTGGCGTTTTGCTGGAACACCTTGCTGTCCCTCATTGAAGTTGTGTAATTAGTAATCCCGTAGCTTCCCCAGTAGGTAAGCATGAAGTCGATATTCTCGCTGATATTACTGCCGAGAGTAGCCCTGAGCGTGAGCTCTTTCGTTCTGGTCATGTTGGATACGAAGTCGGTCATGCTCGGTATGTTGGAATAAGAACCTCCTAACTGGATATTGAAATTACTTTTAAGGAAGTTGATTGGCAGCCCGAAATTGATACTCGCCCTGACGTTCCAGTAACCGTCCATATTCTCCGGTTGCGTAAAGCGAGTGCCCGGGCCGAGCTCTCCTAAAGTCTGATTGAGCCCTTCTACCATATATCCGGAGTCGGTATGTGTATGGTTGGCTATGTATTTGTCTGTTACCGAGCCGCTGAGGTTGACGCCGAAAGTATATCCTTTCTCTGCGTTGGAGTGATTATAGTTCAGGAATAGCCTATGGCTGGTGTAAGGCTCGATGTCGGGATTACCCGAAGTGAGCCTCTGCGAATCGGTCGTGTTCACAACATCCTGCAGCTGGCCGATAGAAGGATTGCGGGTGTTGGAATTCAGGTGCAGGTTCAACGAGTTTGCTGTATTTATATTATATCTCAAGCGGGCCGAGTAAAGGAAATTGTTGAAACTATGCGATTTGGGATCCCGGGCCGGGAGCGTTTGGTCTATCGAGAGCGACGAGTTCTGGTACGTAACGTTCGCGTTGAAGTTTATCTTTTTATCGGAGTACCTGTATCCCGGGCTGATGCGCTGGGTAAGGTAACCGCTGTTGGATATATTGGAGAGCTCCTCATCGTATCGGTCCATGAAAAAAAGCTTCCCGCTAGCGGCCATTTCCTGCAGGAGGTATGTCCACTGATTCGCATCCTCATAGCTGTAGTCAGCGCGATATTCGAGGTTGAGGCTCGACTTGACTGACAGCGGTTCGGTGTAGGTAAGGCTTCCGCCGAGACGGTAATTACGGCTGTCGTTTATAATTTTGCTTCCGGCAAGTGAGTCTATCCCGGTAATAGGGTAGAATATGTAATCCCGGGAAAGGAAAGTGCCGTCGTTCATTCCCATATTGCCGTTCACGTTGACGGTAAGGGTTCTGCCGGGCTTGCCCAGCCTTGTGCGGTAAAGTACATTAAGGCCTGCGTTGTATGCCACGCTCCTGCGGTCATCCATCC
>CAKUKW010000251.1 GCA_934663885.1 uncultured Tidjanibacter sp. | reverse complement strand
TGCTGGGTCTGCTTAGGCATAATATGCTGCCTTACAGCTTTAAGACGCTTCGCTCCGCAATTCAGCGCGCCAGTCATAATATAATTGCCGTATTGGTGTTTCTGCTCGTCCCCGGCCTCATAATAACATTTCAGATACTTATTCTGGACAGGTATATTTTTTTGGGAATAGGCGGATTGGTAATCATAGGCCTGACGCTTATCATGCTTGTCCACTCTATTATAAAGAACGGGCTTAACGGCATATCGGAACTGATATTCATAAACGGCCTCAGCCTGTGGAGCATTTTTACGGCTGTCGGTACCCTGTTCGGCTGAATGCCGGTTGCCGTCCACGGCAGGGCAGAATTGGACGACGGCGAATTATATTAACTGCGGGGGGCTTTCCCCTGCTCGGCCACCTTTCCCATCAACTGACGGATCTGCTCGGGATCGCCTATAAAATAATCTCGCAGTACGTTGAGGTGTTCATCGAACTCGAACACATAGGGAACGGCTGTCGGGATATTGAAACTTACTATCTCTTCGTCGGTTATCTTTTTCAGGACTTTGACTATCGCCCTCAGGGAGTTGCCGTGTGCGCATACAATTATGCGGTCATGCTTTGCCAGAGCCGGTATTATAACGTCTTCGAAATATGGCACAGCCCTTTCCACGGTGTCTTCCAGGGATTCGGTAAGCGGAAGCTGGCTCAGGGGTACGTCTTTGTACCGTGCGTCATACCTTGGATTGCTCTTGTCCCCTTCCGGTAGTGGATCGGGGGCCACGTCATAACTCCGCCTCCAAAGGAATACCTGTTCGTTGCCGTATTTTAAAGCAGTCTCCGTCTTATTAAGCCCCTGGAGTGCCCCGTAATGTTTTTCGTTGAGCAGCCATGACTTTTCCACGGGTATCCAGTCGAGGTTCATACCATCGAGTACGTAATTTAGAGTTTTTATGGCGCGTTTCAGGTAGGAAGTATACGCCATATCGAAGCAGATACCGGCGTCCCTGAGCTGGCGCCCGGCGTTTACCGCCTCCCGTACGCCGTTGTCGGAAAGATCAACGTCGGTCCATCCCGTAAAACGGTTCTCCTTGTTCCATATACTTTCCCCGTGACGGAGCAGTACTATCTTTTTCATAAGGCGCTGTTTTGTGTTTCTTTGCTGTGAAAGGTTGCATCTTTAATGCCACATTGGAGCAATCGGGAAAAAAACGTACCTTTGTTTCTGTTAAATTTATCTTAGATTGGGATGAAGTGTAAAATAAGCCTGTTGGCGGTTTCCCTTTCGGTTGCGGCACTTCTTCCGCTCGGATGCGGCGGTGGCGGCAACAGGGCCGTAAGTTACGGGGAAGAGGTGTACGAAACGCGTTATTCTTCGGGGTTTTCAATTTATGAGGCTGGCGACAGTTCGTCCGTCCTTGTCATAAGGAATCCGTGGCAGGGCGCTGAGAATGTTACCTCCGAACTCTTCATGTCCAACGGCGGCGAGAAAGCGCCCAGGGGGTTTCAGGGCTTATCCCTATCGGTTCCCCTGGAAAAGGTCGTCTGCCTGTCTTCCTCCCATGTCGCTTTTATCGACGCGCTGGGAATGACGGATGCAATAGCCGGAGTTTCGGGCGCCAGGTATATATCCAATGAGAAAATACTTCGCGGATACGAGGAGGGCAAAATCGCCGATGTGGGATACGACACCAACCTGAATTACGAGTTGCTGGCAAGTATCAGGCCCGACCTGGTTTTTATATATGGAGTCGGCGGGGAGAATACCGCGGTTACGGAAAAACTGAAAGAGCTCGGGATAAATGTGGTATACATAGGGGAATACCTTGAAGAAACAGCCTTGGGTAAGGCCGAATGGATAATTCCTTTCGGAGAGTTGTTCGGCCTGCGCGGTGAGGCGGAAAACATATTGGGCGGGATAGCCGGACGGTATGAACGGATGAAAGAAATGGCCTCAGGCGCTGGGGAAAAGCCTAAAGTCATGCTTAATTCCCCGTACAGGGACGTTTGGTTCGTTCCCGGTGGTAAAAGCTATATGGCAGCGCTCATAAGCGACGCGGGAGGAGAGTATATTTATAAAGATAATAAATCCACAGTGAGCATGCCCATAAGCGGCGAGGCGGCTTACTTGGCTGTCAGCGGGGCCGAGGTTTGGCTCAACCCTAACCAGGCGAGGACGATCATGGAGCTTGCCGCCCAGAATCCCAAATTCTCGGATATTCCCGTAGTCAGGAACGGCAGGGTTTATAATGCCACGAAACGCTCTACTACGGGCGGTGGGAGCGATTTTTGGGAGTCGGGTGTATTGCGCGCCGACCGGGTGCTGGAGGATATGATACTGATACTGCACCCCGGGATAATTCCGGATGGGGAGCTATATTATTTCGAAAGACTTGAATAAACTTGTCTGGCCGATGGTCATCAAGGGTCTGTTTAAAAATATCTGTAAAATTGGGATTGGCTCCAAAACTTAAAAAATAACGGGTGAGGAAAAGGACAATATTTCTTTTTATCCTGATATCGTCGCTGACGGTATTGCTGTTCGTTGCCGATATTTTCATAGGATCGGTCAGGCTCTCTTTTAGCGACGTGTGGTCCGCTCTGTGGGGACGTGCCGATGATCCCTCGGTGCAATATATAATACATAATTTCAGGCTCCCTAAGGCGGTCACTGCTCTGCTTGCGGGCGCATCGCTTTCTGCAGTCGGCCTCCAGATGCAGACACTTTTCCGCAATCCGCTGGCCGGGCCATATGTGCTCGGGGTGAGCTCAGGGGCCAGCCTTGGTGTCGCCCTCTTCACCCTTGCCATGCCTTTGCTCGGTATATCTG
>CAKUKW010000250.1 GCA_934663885.1 uncultured Tidjanibacter sp. | reverse complement strand
GGCTTACAGGAAACTCGGCCGTAGCGGGGGAGGGGAGTTGATCCTGGGCGTTAGGTCGTCCGTATTGTTGCCGCTGCCGCGGTTGGGGCTAATAATAGTTGACGAAGAGCATGACCCGAGTTACAAGCAGGCGGAGAGCCAACCAAGGTACAATGCCCGCGACTGCGCCGTTTATATGGCGGGGAAGGTGGATGCAAAATGCCTCCTGGCCAGCGCTACGCCGTCGATAGAAAGTTTTTCCAACGGCTTGTCCGGAAAATACGGATTGGTGACGCTTTCAGAGCGGTACGGCCATGCAAGGCTGCCGCAGATAATTATATCGGATACACTGAGGGCCGTAAAGCGCGGCGAGCGTAAGGCTCATTTTAATAAGATACTGCTCGATTCGATAAAGGAAACGTTAGATGCCGGAAAACAGGCGATGCTTTTCCAGAACAGGCGGGCCTTCGCACCATACATAGAGTGCGGCTCCTGCGGATGGACGGCCCATTGCCCGAGGTGCAGTGTGACCTTATCATACCACCGTCACGACAATTCGCTCCGGTGCCACCTCTGCGGATTCACCACGGCCATGTATGTTAGCTGTCCCAAATGCGGATCCGGGGATTTGCAGCCGCGAGGCTTCGGTACCGAGAAGGTCGAGGACGAACTGGCTAAGCTTTTTCCGGAAGCGTCGATTGCGAGGCTCGACAGGGATACGGCGGGGAGCGCGCGAAAATTTGAGAAGATAATCGGCGATTTCGAGGCGCACAGGACGGATATACTGGTGGGCACGCAGATGATTACCAAAGGGTTCGATTTCCCGGGCGTGTCCCTGGTTGGTATTCTGAACGCGGATAACCTGCTCAATTATCCCGACTTCAGGGCTTCGGAAAGGGCTTACCAGATAATGACGCAGATGTCGGGCAGGGCCGGAAGGTCGGACTCACCCGGCAGGGTTATAATCCAGACTTCGCAGCCTGACAATCCACTTATAATGTACGTCAGGGACGGTGACTACACGGGTATGGTCAATTCGCAACTGGCCGAACGGGCGGTTTTCGGCTACCCGCCTTACGGAAAATTAGTTAACGTTATACTGAAGCACCGCAATAAAGAATTCCTGGAGGAGGGTGCTTCGTACCTTGCCGGCCGTATGCGTGAGGTTTATAAAGAGCGGGTTTATGGCCCGCACGCACCTTTGATAGAGAAGATAAGCGACGAGAATATCCTTACCATACTTTTGAAAATAGAGGGCGGCAGGTCGGTAGTGAAGGCAAAGGAGTTGCTTGCACAAATAATAAAAGATTTTTCTTCCCGAAAGGATTTCCGGCAGCTGTCTGTTTCATGCGATGTGGATCCACGGTGAGCCCGGCCGGAATTTTCTATGTGAAATGGGTTTTAATGCCAGGCTCAATGCAGAGATCCGGAGGCAGGAGGAGGGATCCCCCGGGCTATTTTTCGGAAAGGAGGCCCCGGGTTATATATGCCCGCATGATGAGCAGGTATTTTCCTTTCTCGGGCTGGAACTTTAAAGCATACCCGAGTGCAAGCACAAGCGCCCCGCACCACTTTACGGCCCCGGCAAGGAGCCTTTTTGCATAAGCGGCGCGGGAAATTCCAAGTGTCCTCACCCTTTCGCTGCGTCCTATGCGCAGGCACAGCCTTTTGAAATATTCCGGTGTAAGACGTTCGGGCTCTATATTGTGGTATATTATGGCTTCCGGCAGGTAGTACATCGGAGCCCCGGTAGCCCTGAACCTTGCGTAAAGCTCTTTCTCTTCCCCGGCCAGCAGATCCTTTCCTGTACGCCCCAACTCCGTATTATACATTCCGTAACGCTCGAACATCACTCGACGGACACCATGGTTGCCGCCGCCGAAGAACTTTCCTTGGGGGATAGGCTTTATTTTTTCTCCGAAATCGACCGTTCCTGCTATCGGACGTTCGGTTCGCGGTGAAAGCCAGGGAGGCGGTTCTGATTCGTATTTCGGTATTATCCGTCCTCCGGCGGCCATAACTTCGGGCACGCTTTCGAACAGGTGGTAATATTCTTCCAGGAAACGTGGCACAGCCTCCTCGTCGTCGTCTATTATTACGATGTAGTCGCCAGTGCTCTCCTCTATGCCGCGGTTGCGGGCGTGGGATACTCCCTGTGCAGTTTCAGTAACGACCTTTATATTGAACTGCGGATGTGCCGCTGCGAACCCTTCGGCCGCTTCCCCCGTATCGTCGGTACTGTTGTTGTCGACAACGACCACTTCCCACATTCCGGCGGGAAGCGTTTGAGCGAGCAGCGCTTCGAGGGTGGCAATTAGCGTCGCCGACCTGTTGTAGGTGGCTATAACTACCGATAGTTTAATTTTGGCTTTATCGTATTGCGGCATATTGTTACCGTTGTTTTCGGAAGATGCGTCGCCTGCGTTTTTATATGTCCAGCCGCCCTTCGGACAAATTTAAGCAGAAATACCGTAACGGTTGACAATTATCGTAAAGCATTTTGAAATTCGACAGAAAATAATTAAATTTATATAAAATAATAAGAAAAAATACTAAATCCTTGTTGACATTCCAATAACTGGAATGTTATATGCTTTTATTAAAGAGAAGCATAATTAGATTAATTATATTATTTTAAAATATCTACATTTAAAAATATATGATTTAAGGGGGATTTAGTTATGAAACAATTAATGACAGGTAATGAAGCCATAGCTCGTGGAGCTTATGAAGCAGGTGTTAAATATGCATCTGCATATCCTGGAACACCAAGTACGGAAATACTAGAAAATATAGCTTTATATAAAAATGATATCGTAGCAGAATGGGCACCGA
>CAKUKW010000249.1 GCA_934663885.1 uncultured Tidjanibacter sp. | reverse complement strand
CCGTCTGTGTCGCAGAAGTAGTCGGGTTGAGGCGCGCTTTCACCATACCGCGTCCTACCTGGATTGTGGCCGTCTGCGGTGTTGAGGAAGTAGTACCGGAAGTAAGGACTATTTCTTCCCTCTTCACATTGGTAATGTAGAAATCCGTTCCGCCACTTCCGTTTTCGGTAGTGATAGGAGCCATTGTGGCGAAATTCTCCATGAGTTTTTTCTCGACGTCGTCGATGTTCTCGTTGAGGGCTATCGCGGGTGCTGCGTTGGGAGCGCCCGGTTTGTTAACCGCGAAAAGGAAATAATGTTTGGCTGCGGTAAGTTCGATAGCATCGGTAACGGTTGCCGGAGAAGCAACGTCAACGACCTTGATAAGGCTCTGCGCCGAGTTGAAAACGTAGATGGTCCAGTCTCCCATAACCTGCTCTTCAGCAGTAGGGGTTTCCGAAGCACGGGTTACCGCACTCTGGGTGATACCGAAGCTGATGTAGGCTTTCTTGCCGTCAGTCTGGTTGTTGGAACCTTCTTTGCTGCATGATACAAAAGCGAGAACCGCCATCGCAGCCACTAAAAATTTTTTCATTTTTGAATTGATTAAGTTAAACATGAGTTTGTTGATTGAATGTGCTCGTATATTTTCGGTTAATAAGAGTCTGTTTAAATATTTTCGTAATAAACTTTTATATAGGCGGCGTTCCTGAGTTCGGGGAATATATTATCGTACAGGTATTTATAAGTCCTTCCGCCATTGAGTCTCTGAAGCTCTCCGAGGCGGCCGTCTTTTGCGCTGCCTTCCTCGCGCGGAAGTGTGTCTATGATGCGAAGAACGTCATCCTTTTCTTTTTTGGACAGTATGGACGATTCGACCATCGAACGCAGACCCAACCAGTCTTCCGAGCCGTTGTATACCCTTATCTTTTCCTCGTCCAGCATCGTTTTGTCGATTATCAGGTTTTTCATCGTCTGGGCCCTTTCCCACGCCAGCATATCGTTATGGTCGGGCGTTCCCTCGGGCGACGCGAAACCCGCGATAACAAGCCTTAGAACCCTGCTGTCCGACGATGATTCTATAGCTTTGACAGCGTCTATGAGTTGACGGAGCCATATATGGTTATCCATATAGTCAGGATCTATATCGGTTTTGTTCTGCCTGTAATAGATTATAAGCGAACCTGGTTTATTGCGCTCGACGAATTTTTCCACATAGCCCTGCTTTTCCCTTCCCACTGCCTTGCCAAGGTGGAGGAGCATATTGTCGTCGAAAGTCACCCCCTCGGCGATATCTTCGCGGGCCTTTTCAAATTCGGAGATATGCGCTACGAAAGAGAAGCGTTCGGCCTCGGCGTCGGCTGTCGTTTTTCGAGGCGCGACGTATTGGGGCTCTATTTCGAAAGTGTGGACTATCCGCGCAGTATCGCCCCTGAAAAGGTTTGCTGCTATCGTCTGGGGCGGCAGCTCGGAAGTCATATTACAGCCCACGGCCCTTATTTCGAACTTCAGCTCGGCCCCGGCCATCCAACCTTCGTAAGGAATGGTCGTTTGATAGCGGAGTTTGCCGCCCGGGGCTACATTCCGCGTATTTCCTTTGTCTATATCCAACCGCGCGGCAACGGCGTCCCTCGCGTCGATAAGTTTCGCCCTGCGGCCCTGAATAAGTATGCCCGGCAATTTCACGCTCCGCCCTCCCCCGTATATTTCCGGCGCGTAATACAACGCGTTACGGCTGCCTACCGATTTGGCTCCAGCCTCCACAGTAAAGGATATTTCCGCGCTGCCGTCCGGCGTGATCTCTATCCTGATGGAATCGACCCTGACCTGACTGCCCTGAGCTAAAAGGGGCGCATCGAGGGCCAAAACCGCTAAAACCAGTGTGAAAAATATCTTTATCATCCCCTTTCGCTATTTTATAAGGTAAACAATTTTGACCGCCAGCCCCGTCAGGCCGAAATAGGTTTTATTGTAGTTGCCTATGATGTCGCCGCAGCGGGCGCATTCGTATTTGTCGTATTTCATGAAAGCCAAGCCCAGTCCGGCGCTGAACTCCACGCCCCAGTTCTTCGAGAGCGGAAGGCTGTAGCCGTACGTAAGGCCAAGCCCCAAAGCGTTTCCTTCGTACTGGAATTCCCTCTCAAACATTCCCGGGACATGGTAACGGCTTACATTATACTGCCAGTAGAACCCGTGAACCCCGAAGAAATGGCCTTCGAAACGGTTGCACGTCCAGTAACGGAACTCCGGACGCACATACCAGTGTATTTTCTTGCGATTGTCGTCATTATATTTATTCCAGTTATTCATTCCATAGGCGAGCTCGAAACTGGTTTTGCTCCCCACCCCAATCTCCGCCGAGAGATTGGCAGCCAGAGCGACAGCACCGTACAGTACATTCGTTTTTATAGCGACATGATTCGGAGCATCATTATCCATACGCCACCAGTCGCCCGAATTAAGGTCATGCGTAAGGACGCGCGGCGAATAATGGAATACGGAATCGGGAACCAGGGTAACTTCGGTTATCGTTTCGGGAAGCCTCTCCGGTAGTACCTGTTTCGCCGACGCCTCCCTCATCTCCTCCAAGTCGCGGATAAAGTCTGCGTCGCCGTAAGACCTCGACCAGTCGAACCTGACGACCACCATCTTATTTTCCTCCTGCGGCTCCACGTGCACAGGTATAATCAATATCTGTCCGTCGCTGCCCATACGGTAAGTCCTGTTGCTTTCTTTGAGCAACTGCCCGAGGATGGATCTGACGGTATCATTGGAATCTGTGAGAGTGACTATCCGCGACATATCGAAATTGGAGTGCCCGAGGGCGAACCTGTATCC
>CAKUKW010000248.1 GCA_934663885.1 uncultured Tidjanibacter sp. | reverse complement strand
ATACAAGATACTGTTCTCCCACGAGGATAGGTATACCCTTGTGCAGATAGATCCCACCGTTTCCGACGCATTTATTGACGCGGATCTCTATACATGGGAGCACTGTTTTGCTCCAACATATTTGCCGAAGGGGTATGAGCTATCGGAATGCGATAATCTTGAAGGGATATTGCTGATTGTCAGATATACGAATGGCGAAAAGTTTATTCAGTTTAACCAGACTGCTGCCGGAGCGCAGGGCTCAATTGATGTTGACTCCGAAAAAGCCCGGGTTACTCGTCCGATTGTAATCAATAATAGCGAAGGCATATACAATCTAAAAGATGGGAAAACATCAATTGTTTGGCAAGTTGGTGGATGTATGTTAAGCCTGTTATCAAATGAGGATACGGAGGAAGTAATAAAATTCGCAGAGAGTATTCAACTGATTAGGTAAGTAAAGTAAAAGTGAATAAAAAACAATCTCCGAACTTGTGCAAAACACAGATTCGGAGATTTTTTGTTGCAAAACAAGACTCGCATTCGTATATAAGATGAAGCCTAAAAAACAAAAATAAAACTGGAGGTAGACACAATGAAAAAGACAATTTCTCTGCTCTTGGCTCTATGCATTCTCACATTTGCGGCTTTACCTGCTTTTGCTGCCACGAATCCTATTACGGTGGAACCTCTGCGGTACACGAATATTATGAATCCACAAGTGTTTATTCAAAGGTCCGGTACAGCAGCAGTATGTGCTGGAAATGTGAATATTGAGAACGCTGCTACTACCACAATGGTGCTTTATTTGCAGATATCTTATGATAACGGTATTACATATAAAGACTATTACCTTGTTGCGAGCGAAGAATTCTCCGGAGGCGGCTCATTTAAGATTTCAGGATCTAAACAATATTTGCCCAGCAATTATGTTTATCGGGCAGCATTGTATATCTCGGTCTATGATGCAAGCGGACGGCTTATTGATCATGCGGAAAAGTATTCCAGTTAAGCAACTAAAATAAAATAATCTTTGATTATTATCAGAGCGGGAGGTGAGTCCGGTGCAGCTATATAATGCGGAAGAACGTGAAAAGTCAACGCAAAAGACAAGGAGGATTTATGATAGGGGGAGATACCGATGGGTTTATAAAGATAGTGGGACATAAAACAAAGTGATAAGGAGACTACACAATGAAAAAGATAACAAGAAACATCATTTGCTACTTGATAATTTTTTGCATGTTGATTCCCCAGTTAGCCATGGCTGAACCTTTGATGTCTGAATATAGGCTCGAAGCAATCGTCGAGTCCATTACCCCTGAAAAAGCTGCACGACTGACGCTTCCTGAGCTGCAGGAGGCAGTAACGCTTGCAGAGACCGAAGAACAAGCCACGATTATTTTTAATGAGCTGATTCGCTATTATAACGGGGAAAAGACGGGTCTACAGACAAATGCTGTTACTGCTGCCAGCAACACGATAGACAATTATCTTAGTTTCACTTCCTCGTATAATAGTTCTACGAATAAGCTCACTGTCAGCTATACTATCAAGGGCGTTATGCCTAGTGGAGTAGCGTTCACTTTAGGTTATGAATACCCTGCATCTACTAGGACTACCGGTGCGTCAATTTCCCTCGTTGGAAAAGCAAAAGGAAGCTATACGCAGGAATTTACCCCGAAAGGATTAGTTTGTGCGTTCCGCTCTTGCGCAGAATTCTCGGCACATGGCTATAATGAAAGCAAAGCCGGAACGACATTTTATCCTTTTGTGCCCAAGACGACATATGACCATGTTGTTTCCAAAGGAGAAACTCTTGCACTCGATATCATGTTGTGGGGCGTAGCAATACCTGTTGGGCTTTCCCTTGCTGAAGGCATAGCGGTACTTGGATTGCCAGCAAAGTTGGTGAAATATAGTAAATATGCTTTTAGCTTTATTGGAGGCCCCGTTTTCAACTTTTTATCATTCCCGTCAAGACTTGAGACCGGGAATAAAGTGCATATTGAGGTGTGGGGAACAGCAACTTCTACATCAGACAATGTATATGCCAAGATCATTGTTTGGCAATATGACAGTGATCAGTCTCCTGTACGATATTCAGGTACTGTTACTTATCATATGCCTGGCTTCTGAGGAAGTGACTATATATTTTTATGGATAAGATTAAGTTGTTTATTGTGTTTGATGTTCTTACAGCCATTTTATGGGGAGTATTAACCAACCAACTCTTTGGGACGTTATGGTATTGGATTGTGGGCATCTCTTTGGCTGCACTTTCCGAGTTCTGGGTAAGGAAGGTTAAAGAGCTTTCAGCACAGAAAGCAGTTGCATTGGGAATTTTGGAATTCTTTCCGATGCTTTGCTTGTTAGTAACTCGCTACTTGTGTTGGCGATATTTGTGAATTTGGATTATCAATAGCATATTGCCAAGCCAAAACAACAAAAGAAAACATTTGATTATCCAAGTCCCCATGCCGAAAATGGCATGGGGACTGCGGCTATATAAAGCGGCTTTCAATGCACAGTTGCTAACTGACAGGTAATGATATATTGTTGTGCGGTTGGAGGAACTGGAGGAAGCATGGAGGATAATGTACAATAAGTTGCGCAAATTGAAAAGAGGATAAAAGAAGATATAACGTGAACACTAATACTTCGCCCTCCGATCACTCGACCGGAGGGCACACCTATATCCATTACAGCTCCATCTGCTTCCCAAGATAGCTCGCTGCCGCCTGAATGAGCTTCTGCTCGGCATCACCGGGTCGATCGCTTTCCTTGTTTTGCAGGAACATCACGCTGCCGCATACATCACCGGAGGAGATGATCGGGGACTGCACCAGCGCATAATAGGC
>CAKUKW010000247.1 GCA_934663885.1 uncultured Tidjanibacter sp. | reverse complement strand
TCCTAAGACCGTAAAGGGGGGCGCCATAGTAAAAAGAGGGGTCATAGAACTCGTAACGCCCGGCGTCGTAATGAACGACACGGTACTGGCCGGAAAGGAGAATACTTTCCTTGCATCGGTCTATTTCGGCAAAAAAACGACCGGGGCGGCATTCCTTGACCTCTCGACAGGGGAATTCTTTATAGCAGAAGGGAAAGACGAATATATAGATAAGCTCATCTCTAACCTTTCGCCCAAGGAAGTTGTGTACCAGCGTGGCTGGGAAGACCGTTTCCACGGTTCGTTCGGGTCAAGGTTGTATACATACAAACTCGACGAATGGGTATTTTCGGAAGATATCAACCGTGAGAAACTGTGCAAGCAGTTCGGTACATCGTCACTAAAAGGATTCGGTATCGACCCAATGACCTCGGGCATCTCGGCCGCAGGAGCCATACTCTATTACCTCGATTTTACGGAGCATAAAGAAATAGGGCACATAAAGTCCATTTCGCGCATAGACGAAGACCAGTACGTTTGGATAGACCGCTTTACAATACGGAACCTCGAACTCTTCTCTTCGAATTCGATGATCGAAAAAACGGGGTTTGCCGACGTTATCGACCGCACCGTTACTCCTATGGGAGGGAGGATGCTAAAGAAATGGATCGCGCTGCCTATAAAGGATATTGAAAAGCTCAACGCAAGGTTGGATATTGTAGAGTGTTTCAGGAACGATCCCGAGCTTGCCGACAGGGCGGGTGAAGTTATGGAGCGCATCGGCGACCTCGAAAGGCTGTCCGCCCGTATAGCGGCGCAGAGGATACTCCCGCGCGAGCTTGTCCAACTCAAACAGTCGCTTACGGCACTCGGTAAACTTAAGAAAATACTGGAAGGGAGCGGCAACCCGCGCCTGGCCGAAACGGCGGCGCTCATCAACCCATGCCCTGCCCAGTCGTCCCGGCTCGAAACCGAGATATATCCCGACCCTCAAAACAACCAGATACAGAAAGGAGGTATAATCGCCGACGGGGTCGATCCGGAGTTGGACGACCTGCGCCGCACGGCCCGCCACGGCAAGGAGGTTATAATGGAGATACAGAAGAGGGAAAGCGAAACTACGGGAATACCTTCTCTCAAGGTAAGCTTCAACAACGTGTTCGGATATTATATTGAGGTACGCAACACCCATAAGGATAAGGTTCCCGAAAACTGGATACGCAAACAGACTCTTACCTCTGCCGAACGTTATATCACGCAGGAGCTAAAAGAGTACGAGGAAAAAATACTCGGGGCCGAGGAAAAAATGCTGGCTATCGAACTGCGTATCTACAATGCCCTTGTCGACTATCTGGCTGCGTCAATACCTTTTTTCCAGAAAAATTCCGCCGCGGTGGCCCGCCTCGATTGTCTTCTTTCCTTTGCAAGGATCGCAACCGAAAGGAATTACTGCAGGCCCGCCCTGGGCGAAGACAAGATAATAGATATACGTGAGGGACGCCATCCGGTAATAGAAACATTGCTCGATGTCGGCCAGCCTTACATTCCAAACGATGTTTATCTGGACGATTCGACACAGCAGATTATGATGATAACCGGCCCTAATATGGCCGGTAAATCGGCTTTGCTCCGGCAGACTGCGCTGATAACCCTTATGGCCCAAATCGGATCGTTCGTACCTGCATCGAGCGCCCATATAGGTGTAGTGGATAAAATATTCACACGCGTTGGGGCCAGCGACAATATTTCCCAGGGCGAAAGTACTTTCATGGTAGAGATGCTTGAGTCGGCGTCTATACTCAACAATATCTCCGACCGCAGCCTCGTTTTACTTGATGAGATAGGACGCGGCACAAGCACTTATGACGGAATGTCGATAGCGTGGGCGATGGTGGAATACCTACACAATCATCCGATAGCCCGGGCGAAAACGATGTTCGCCACCCACTACCACGAGCTCAACGAACTCGAAGAATTGTTGCCCCGGGTCAAAAATTATAACGTATCGGTAAAGGAAGTTAACCGTAATATACTATTTTTGCGGAAACTGGTTCGCGGCGGAACGGCCCATTCCTTCGGTATCCATGTAGCAAAAATGGCAGGCATGCCGGTAAAAGTAGTCGAACGCGCAGGAGATATACTGGCCTCACTGGAGCGAAACAACTCAACGCTTGAAGGAAATACGGAAATCAGGGCCACGGCAAAAACCGATGGTGAAATTCCTGTCGTCCGCGGCGCAAAAAAAGGCCGGCAACCGGCCCATGCCACAGAAAATCAGGGTATGCAGCTTAGCATTTTCCAACTTGAAGACCCTGTACTGATTCAGATACGTGACCAGGTAAGGGGCCTGGACATCGATGCCCTGACCCCCATACAGGCGCTGAACATACTTAACGATATTAAAAAAATTTCAGGGATATAAACCGCCCTGCATCATCTTTTAAAAATATGAAAAAATCTACAATTTTTATAAAGAGAGTTTTATTCTTGATTACGATGTCCGTTGCCGTTTTTATGAGTGGTTGCGATAAGACCGTAATAGAGCCCGATATTAAAATAGACGGTGATCCGGCGGTTACGCTCGACTTCGGTACTAAAGCAGGCTCTAAATCCATTACTGTTGTTTCTACTGCGGACTGGAGTGTCGCCAGCATCCCTGACTGGATAACCGTTGTCCCGCCCAGCGGAACCGGAGGAACCAGCAATGTAGTCGTAACGGTTAAGGAGTCTACCGAAGGTGGCTCACGCGAAGCTTCCATGGATTTCAAAATAGACGGGGCCAAAGCAGCACTCACGGTCAAACACAGCACTGAAGTCGTACTTAAGGCCAGTGAAGATAAATTCACTCTTCCGGCCGCAGGAGGGG
>CAKUKW010000246.1 GCA_934663885.1 uncultured Tidjanibacter sp. | reverse complement strand
CGAAGGCGTCCGTTTTAGGTTTCAGAGCGAAGATTTTAGCTTTCGAACACATCGGTGTCTTTTTTGCTCCACTTTTTCTGTTGCCTTCACTGCGTTCGGCTTCCTCCTCGCGGCTCGGCAAAATGAACAAATTCAATTTGCTCTCGCCCGCAGCGTCGGTTGGACAAGCAAAAAGGGGAAGGAAATATCTGTATAAAATAATAGGTCCTAAAAAACTTTTTTCTTACTGGTAGTAACCACAAAATCTTTCAAATAAAACGGCTCGAAATAGGCCGTATCCTCCGTTTCTCCGGCCCGCAGTTTCTCAGCCGCCGCACCGCACAGCCCGCGAGCCGACGCCTGTATATCTAAAAAGCACACCCCCTCGCGCGGAAGGACATCGACCGTCTTGGCCGCTCCGTCGCCGAAAACGACAAATTCCCTGTCCTTTTTTATGAAAGTCCCGAAACTGCTCCCATCGACCACTTCGGCCGACACTTCAGTAAGACTGTCCAGACGGGTATCGAACACCTCCGCGTAAACTTCCATGCGACGGGCGTCGATCATCGGGCACAGTAAAGCGTTTTCCCAATCCCTTATGTCCAGCAACCCGGTTTCGTACTCCTCGACTACGACCCGCGCAAGCGACTCGAGCGAATCCACTGCGACGAGCGGTATCCCCAGCGAATAACAAAGTCCTTTTGCGAAAGAAACGCCTATCCGCAGGCCCGTATATGATCCCGGCCCCTTCGCGACGGCCACCGCCGAAAGCTCTTTGGGTTCGATTCCGTTGCCTCGCATCAGCTCGTCGGCGTAAACGGCCACGTTGCGCGCGTGGTCGCGCTCCCCGGCGCTCTCCATCAGGGCCAGCAGTTTACCGTCCCTGGCTATTGCGACGGAACAAACGTCGGTTCCCGTATCTATGCAAAGTATATCGCTCATCGGCTTGAATTCATTTGGTTCACGGCGGGTGAAATGAAAATACGTTTTAAATTATGTAATCCGGCTCTCTACCGTAGTAGCGGCCGGTTAGCGTTTCATCGCCCTGTCCATTTCGCGCTTCGCATCCTTTTCCTTGATATAGTCGCGTTTATCGTACTGCTTCCGGCCGCGCGCGAGGCCTATGATGACCTTCGCCAACCCCCTGTCGTTCACGAACAGCTTCATACCCACTATGGTCAGGGACTTGTCCTGCATGGCCCGCTCCAGCTTGTTCAGCTCCTTGCGGCTCAGCAGCAGTTTGCGGTCGCGCTTGGGCAGGTGGTTGTTGTACGTTCCCCAGTGGTATTCGGCTATGTTTACGCCCCTTATATAAAGCTCGCGGTCATGGAAATAACAGTAGGAATCGACCATGGCGGCCTTGCCGAGGCGGAGCGACTTTATCTCCGTACCGGTCAGCACGATCCCGGCCTGGAACTCCTCGAGTATCTCGAAGTCGAACCGGGCTCGCTTGTTCACTATGCTGGGCTTGCGATTATCTGCCATAACTCGGCAAAGATACTAAAAATGTAATCAGATGCGATGAATAAATCGCCATATATGACGACACACTCCCGAGGGAAAATAAATTTCCAGCCGCGATAACAAGTAGCGGATGGGATTCGTTAATACGATAAAGGGATTCGGGTTAGTTTGTATATGCGCTTGCCGTACAGGTTCGATTCGTTATATTTGCATGGTATGGAACAGTTGAAAATGATAGATAAAGTCCGCGGCCAGGCCTTAGCCGACGAGCGGGTAAGCGCGGTGCTGATGTACGGCTCCTTTACCTCGGGCGAAGGCGACCGTTATTCCGATATAGAATTCTACGTATTCCTCCGCGAAGAGAGCGGATTCGACAAACTGGAATGGCTGAACGGGATTCGGCCGGTGGAGATGCTTTTTACGAACGAGTTCGGCACGGATGTGGCGGTTTTCGACAACCTCGTCAGGGGCGAGTTCCATTTCCACTCCATATCAGAGACCGGCATTATCCACACATGGGAAGGCGCGCTCGATTTCAGGCGTCGTGACAAAATGAGCCTGGTGGATAAAGACGGCAAACTGGCAGATGAACTGGACGCCGTCATCGGGATAACTCCCGACTGGAATACGCCGGAGAATGCCGCGTGGGTGGCCGATTCGCTGATCAACCAACTCCTATTTACCGGAAATGTAATCCGCCGGGGCGAGTATGCCCGCGCCGCACATCTGTTTTACTTTATCGAAAAATACCTCGCGCAGCTTATCCGCCTGCAATTTAACACTACGGAACACTGGCTCGACCCGATGAAAGGGTTTGAAAAAGAGATTCCCCTCGATTGGTACGTAAAGCTATCCGGATGCTTACCGCGACTTAATCCCGACAGCCTGCGTGACTGCTTCTTCCAGGCCCTGGCGCTGGCAGGTGAGCTGTTCGAACTCCTCGATGTGCCGGCACATAATAAACTTATACTGGAAAAAATTCCCCGTTAGAATATTTACAAACGATTCCAAACCAAAAGTAAAGGAAAATGAACCCCGTCGGATCATTCATGGATTACATACGCAGCGAAAGGCGTTATTCGGCCCACACCATAAGTAATTACGGACGGGATATCGCGTCGCTGCTGGGTTTCCTCGGGGTATCGGAAGAAGACTTCGACCCGTCTGCCGTAACGGCGGACGACATACGCAAATGGATAGTGTCTCTTTCGGGGGATGGGCTATCGAACTCCACTATAAACCGGGGCATATCCTCTACCGGCTCGATGTTCAGGTACTTCATGAAAAAGGGGTGGATAGTGAAAAATCCTTTCCAGAGGGTTACGGCACTGAAAACACCCGGGAAACTGCCCGTTTATATTACGGAGAATAAGATGGGCCGGATAGTGGAGGAGCTTCTCGGCGGGCTGGACCGCTTTACCCGCCCGGCTCCTGCACTG
>CAKUKW010000245.1 GCA_934663885.1 uncultured Tidjanibacter sp. | reverse complement strand
TCGTGGGATGGGCAATGCAGAATATGTCCGTTATAATGGAGAAACGGCGCTCGTCGTCTCCGCAAAATAGATAGAAACCATCAGTCCCGGTATAGCCCTTCCCGGGAAAGTATCTTGTCCTGGTTGGCGAGGTTGTAGACTACTACGGCATGGACTACTGCCGTATGTTCCATGTATTCCGGAATACTCATATTGTAGGTGTCGCGCTCGGTGTGCCATATCTCCCTGTAAGTGAAATCGTAACCTTTCGGGTCGCCGGTGCCGAAGCTGATGGTGGGTACGCCGTTGACGGCGAACCACGCGTGGTCCGAGCCACTCCCGCTGCGTGGCCGCGGCCCGGGAGGTGTCGATCTTTCACGGAGGGTGAACGGGAAGTCGTGATTTATTTCGTTGAGCCTTCGCGTGGCTTTTTCAAAATCCTTATACATGGCCGGCGGGACCGTAAGTGAATTGGCCACCGTGGGGCCTCCGTCCCTGTTGAAATAATTCGAAATCTTACCCATTTTTCCCGGGTTGTTCTTCACCCACGACTCCGAGCCGAGCAGGCCGAACTCTTCGGCCGCCCAAAGGCAGAACATAATGCTCCGCCGCGGCTTTCCTCCGGCCGCCATTATAAGGCGGGCCGCTTCCATATTGGGTGCGCTGCCGGTGCCGCAGTCGACGGCTCCCGTACCTGCGTCGAAAGAGTCGAGGTGGCCGCCTGTCATAACATATTCGTCGGGGAATTCCGTCCCCCTTATTATACCTATAACGTTATGGAATTTTACCGGCCCCGGCTGGAAATGGTTGCGTATTTCGAATTCCAGCAGGAAGTAGCGCCTCTCCTTTACTTTACGCTCTATTATGGCATACTGGTTTTCATCGAGCTTTATGTCGGGGCAGCTCGGCAGGTTGGTGTAGAAGTCCATTTCGTCTATATTGGCCCTGTCGTAAAGCGCAGTAATGGGAATGGGCGCCGCCTGGATAATGCCCAGTATGCCCGCTTCCCTCATCTCCTTGTAGAAGAGGGCGGGTGTATCCCTCAACTCTTTTTCGGGAATTTGCTCGCCCGCGCTGCTCATCCTGTTAACGCGCCTTATGGAGTCGTTGTAGCGTCCTATTTCATCGTTCTCCTCTATCAGCCTGGCCCTGTAACGGTCGCCCCGTTCGGAGTAGTCTATGGGGAATCCGTTGCTTTTACCAGAAACGAGTACCCACGCGCCTTTGAGTTTACCCTTCATGCGGTCGAACTGCGCCTGCGTCTTGGGCTCCATGACGACGTGCCCGCGCTGCACGCCCTTCGTTCCTGCCGTGTAGGATGGAGTGGAGAAATGGAGCGTCATACCGTCCTCGTCGTCCAGCATGCGTCCCATCCAGGGGCCCCTGCTGAATCCTACGGGTACTTCTCCCGCTTCCGATACTTCCACTTCCAGGCCCCATTCGCGGAACATGTGCGCTGCCCACTCTTCGGCCGCTCTGTTATTCGGAGATCCGGCTATTCGTCCTCCTATGCGGTTCGTAAGCACGTCTAAGTGCTCCATAGTACGGTTGTCGGTCGTGCCCGTTTCGATGATGCGGCTAACGACGGCGTCATGGTTTCTTTTCTGGGCCGGAACCGTGAAAACACTGCAGATAAGCGCGGGCAGGATAAGAAAATATATTTTTTTCATAGCGGGTATATAGTGTGTTGTTATAAAGCAGGCGTGAAATTTCACGTTACCACGCCTGGTATTTTGCGACCATAAAGTTATGATAAAATCGACTGAAAAGAACCTTTCCGGGGCAAAAATGTCAATATATGCCTGCCTTGTGGGAATAATGAGATGGGTGCGTCCGCTCTTTTTACCTGCGGTTTTCTACATATCGGCTTTTTGTATTAATTTTACGGTGATTAATAATTAACGACAGCTCCCATGAAAGGAATCGTTCTTGCCGGCGGCAGCGGCACACGGCTTTATCCCGCGACGAAAGCGCTCAGCAAACAGTTGATACCCGTCTACGACAAGCCCATGGTTTATTATCCCGTATCGGTGCTGATGCTTGCAGGAATACGTGAGATACTCGTCATATCCACTCCCGAAGACATGCCTGCTTTTTGTAGGCTGCTTGGCGACGGGAGCGAGCTGGGTGTGAGGTTCGAATATGCCGTGCAGCCTTCACCCGATGGCATAGCGCAGGCTTTTCTTATAGGGGAGAGTTTCCTGGCGGGCGATGGCGCCTGTCTGGTGTTGGGCGACAACATATTTTACGGACAGGGCTTTACGGCCATGCTCCGGGAGGCCCTACGTACGGCGGAAGAGGATAGGCTATCCACCATTTTCGGCTACTGGATAGACAACCCACAGCGCTATGGCGTGGCGGAGGTGGACGCGCAGGGCAAGGTCGTGGGGATTGAAGAAAAACCCGCCGAGCCGAAGAGCAACTATGCCGTAACGGGGCTTTACTTCTATCCTAACGAAGTTGTAGAGGTTGCAAAATCCATAAAACCTTCGGCCCGCGGTGAATTGGAGATTACCTCCGTCAACCAGCGTTTTCTCGAAATGGGAAAACTGAAAATGCAGATGCTGGGCAGGGGTTTCGCATGGTTGGATACGGGGACGAGCGAATCGCTCTCGGCTGCGTCCAATTTTATCGAGGCGATAGAAACGCGCCAGGGACTTAAGGTGGCGTGCCTCGAGGAGATAGCTTTCCGCAAGGGATGGATAACCCGCGAAAAACTCCGCTCTTTGGCCGAACCGATGAAAAATAATGCCTACGGGCAATATATGCTTAAACTATAGCGGTTATGAAAGTGTTGACTACCGGCCTCGAAGGCGTGGTCGTAATAGAAACTCCGGTTTTTGCCGACGGGAGGGGATATTTTTCTGAAACGTTCCGGCAGGAGGAATTTGCGGAAAAAGTATGCCGCACGGTCTTCGTG
>CAKUKW010000244.1 GCA_934663885.1 uncultured Tidjanibacter sp. | reverse complement strand
CTGTAGCCCTATAAGATAGACGGTGGTCTTCTGGTCTTTGCCCGTTTTATTCTCTGAGAAAGTACAGTTTACGGCTACATCGCCCGTTCCCCTGTCATATACGAATCCGAGCCACGGGGCGGTGTTCTCGAAATACCACTCCATATTAGAGGTTATCTGTATCGGGAAACTCCCCGGCTGCTCGGTCGGAAGCGTTATCGGGCTGCTTCCGAGGTCTGTCGAAAGAATGGGCTGGAAAGTGTCCGCGGGAGGCAGTATGAATTTATACTCGAGCCGCTTGACTTCCTTATCCCTGTAATAACCCACGAAATATACCGTCGCTTCCTTGGCAATGGCTGTGTCATTGGTGCCGAACATGCATTCGGTTGTCCATGGTCCTGCACCTGCGTCGGGGCTGAAAGTGAGCCACTCGGCTTCTTTTTCAATTTTCCAGTCGATATTTGAAGTTACTCTTATGTTGAACCTTCCCGGCTGCAGGTCTGAAAGGGTAATGGTTTCGCCTTCCAGGTCGGTGCTCAACGCCGGTACCAGCTTGTCTTTAGGAGGAAGGATGAATTCATACTCGACTCTCGCCGCTTCCACATCCTCATTATAAGCGATGAAATATACCGTGGACTTGAGTGAAGTGTCGCCCGTATTCTCTTCGAAAGAACATTTGACGTCTGTGTTGCCAGTGCCTGAAGCAGGTGTGAAAGTGATCCATTCAGCTCCGGATTCAACTTTCCAACTAAGATTCGACATTACTTTTATGGTGATTTCGCCCGGTTGCATATCCGGTAACGTAAGGCTTTCCCCTGTGATGTCGGTGTCGATGACGCCCTGGGGAGGCAAGACAAATTCGTATTCCAGTTTTTTATACACCTTGTCTTCATAGGTGCCGGTAATGGTTACGGTTGTCGTAAGGTCCGCCCCGGTTTTATTCTCTCCGAATATACACCTTACCGTTCCGTCACCGGTTCCTTTGTCCCGTACGAATTCCATCCACTCGGCTTCGTGCGTTATTTCCCAAAGCATGTTGGACGTTATGGATATATTGAATTCTCCCGGCTGTACTTTTGAAAGTATGATATCGATGTCTTCCGGCAGGCTTGTGGAGAGTTCTCCCACAAAAGGCTCTTTTCCCTTTAGTATGAAGGTATATTCCAGTGTTTTCAGGTCCTCGCCTTCGTGCGAGCCGATTATTTTGAATTTTGTGCTGATATCCTCTTCGGTAGTGTTTTCATCGAAATATATGGTTACCGTCCTGTCTCCATTACCTTTTTCAGGGAATATACCAAGCCACTTGGCGTCGTTTTCAATACGCCAGTCCATATTGGAGGTGATTTTCACCACTATTTTTCCTCCCATGTTGCTCGTCAGTTGAACGGAAGTACCTTGGATATCTGTTTCCAAAACGCCTTCAAACGGAGGCTCGGGATCCTTTCCGCATGATGCGAGCAGGACAAGGCTAACAGTTATCAGGGTTGCCAGTATGGGTCTGAATAGTTTCATAACTGATTATATTTAATTATTAGGTAATGGCGAATCGGTACATTAATAGTTAACAAAACTATAAAAAAAATGGTACTCCGCCAATTAAGGGCATGAAATTTATATGGTGTATTACGTATTTTATATTGCCGGGCTTTATTTTATTTGAGATTGGTCATAAGAGAGGAAATTTACTTTAATGCTTACGGGATTTTCAGGGAAAAAATTATCCGATAATTTAAATGTATGCCAAAATGTTAAAGAAAATCCTCCGTAGGATAAATATATTTCATAGCTTCCTGTGTAGCTTTGTAAAGCTTTAAAAATTAGGTCTTCCCCCTATGACTGTTAAAGTAGAGAGAAATCAAAAAAACTTGTAACACAAATACTGCCAGTGACTTTCCTGCCAGAGAGAATTGCGGACTCATTATGCAATATTCGGTCCAATACTGGTTACGGAAATGCTGATACAAGAGTTTTCAGGGTCTGAAAAGGCTCGGGGGGGCAGATTTACGGCACTGCCGGGATATTTTGGAAAGAACTACTTTATAGTGATATAAGATTCGGAAATCGCTTATATCTACCGTATAATATAGTGAGAGAGAATAGTGACACAAATTTATTTTGATATTGAGTCGATAGGCTTTCGCCTATTCACTCGATTGAAATTTAATGCGGAGCCTAAATGTACGCATATAATTTGTCATAGAGAGAGATACTAACATATTTATAGTTAGAAATGGTTTTATATTAACGGATCCCCAGATTTATTAAGTGAGAAAACTCCCATTAATTAATTTCACCTGCTTTATACCCATCGTATATTGTATGCATTGAATCCAGAGGATTTCGCGGTGTCGTACCGTGCAGTCCGCTTGTCAAATATTAATTTAACCGAACATATTGCAAACACTTTTACTTAATTATTCCTCATTAAAAAAACAACTATGAAATTCAAATTGATTTGTGTTGCTGTATTTGCCGCGTTTACATTTTCCGCGTGCGTAACAGACAACGGTAACAACAACCGGAACAATTCCAACCCGAGCGACGCAGCTTACATTTCGCTTACGGTAGAAACCCCGAACGTACCGGGCAGCCGTGCTTCGGCTGAAGAGCCCGCCACTTCGACTGAGAATGCTATAAAAACCCTCAGGGCTGTAGTGTTCGATTCTAACCTTCAGGTGATTAAACACGACAAGGCGACACAGGTTGTTCAGGAGCTCGCCGGATTCGACAATACCGGTACCGCTACTGAAGAGAAAACAAACGCTTTCGTCGTTCCGGGAAGCTCGAAGTACCTTCTTATTATTGCCAACCCCGGCCCGGAGCTTAAAGCCCGCCTTGACGCAATGATAGTAGGAACCGCTTTTTCGACGGTCAACGCCGCTGTTAAGAATACCGGCACCCCGCTCAACGTTTCCGAGATCAACGGGGCCAACGGCTTCACTA
>CAKUKW010000243.1 GCA_934663885.1 uncultured Tidjanibacter sp. | reverse complement strand
CGATGTTGAAGGCCTTGTAAAACTTTTCGGCAGTAAGGAAGCTTTTACGGCAAAACTCGACTCCCTTTTTACGGTAAAAGGGGAGCTCGGGGAACACGCCTCTCCCGATATCAGCGGGCTTATCGGCCAATATGCCCACGGGAACGAACCGAGCCACCACATAGTCTACCTTTACACCATGACGGGGCAACCCTGGAAAACCGCCGACCTTGTTCGTGAAATCCTCGGCACCCTGTACCACGACCATCCGGACGGACTTTCGGGCAACGAGGACGTCGGACAGATGTCGGCATGGTACATTCTCTCGGCCCTCGGGTTCTACCAGGTGGAGCCGGCGGGGGGAAGATATTATTTCGGTTCACCCATCATCGACAAGGCCGACGTGAAAGTAAAAGGTGGGATGTTCAGCATATCCGCATTAAATAACTCCGCTGAAAACAAATACATACAAGGCGTAAAACTCAACGGGAAAGAGTATAAACACCCCTATATAGACTTTAAAGACATAGCTGCCGGAGGGAAACTGGAATTCACTATGGGCAGTCATCCCGCTATTTGGTATTAACAGCCATGGTAAATTTATGAAAAACCGCGAATTAATAAAAGCACTCCTTTGGGCTGCGGCATCCCTGTCCCTGGCTTTGCCTGTACGCGCAGCGGAGGTAAGTACGGCCAAACCCCCGGAGGATAATAAGGCGGTATATGAATCGCACAGGCCCTCACCCGGCGACAGACTGTTTATATCGGATGCCGTGGAAAAGGAAATAGTAAGGATACAAAGCCTCCTGACCAACGAAAAACTCTCATGGATATTCGGTAACTGTTTTCCGAACACACTGGAAACGACCGTTCATTTCAGGATCGGCGAAGACGGTTTACCGGATACGTTCGTATATACCGGCGACATTCAGGCCATGTGGCTCCGGGATTCGGGGGCGCAGGTCTGGCCCTATGTACAGTTTGCCGACCGTGATCCGAAATTAAGGGAAATGCTCGCGGGAGTGATCAACAGGCAATTCAAATGCATAAACATAGACCCTTACGCCAACGCTTTCAACGACGGTCCCACGGGAGGGGGCTGGATTACCGACCGGCCGAAAATAAAGCCTGAAGTCCACGAGCGCAAATGGGAAATAGACTCCCACTGCTACCCTGTCCGGCTGGCCCACCATTATTGGAAAACCACGGGCGACACATCCGTGTTCGGGAATATCTGGCTCGAAGCTATACAAAACATAATGAATACTTTCCGCGCACAGCAGCGTAAGGAGGGGGACGGCGGATACTGGTTCCTGCGCAGCACCGACCGCCAACTTGACACGAAGAACAACCAGGGTTGGGGCAATCCCGTCAAACCGGTGGGGTTGATAGCTTCAGCTTTCAGGCCGTCAGACGACGCCACAACATTCGAATTCCTCATTCCTGCAAATTTCTTTGCCGTAACATCCCTTAGAAAGGCGGCGGAAATACTCACGGAAGTAAACGGCCGGTATGATCTCGCGGCACAATGTACCGCCCTGGCGTCGGAGGTAGAAACCGCACTGAAAGAGTATGCCATATACGAGCATCCTGAACACGGAGCGATATGGGCGTACGAAATAGACGGTTTCGGAAGCATGCAGCTTATGGACGACCCCAATGTCCCCAGCCTTCTGGGAATGGCATACCTTGGCGACATTGACATAAATGATTCCGTATATCAAAATACGAGACGTTTCGTATGGAGCGAGGACAATCCTTACTTCGTAAGGGGAGCGGCTGCCGAAGGAGTTTGTAGCCCCCATATTGGCCGCTGGAATATGATCTGGCCTATGAGCATCATGATGAAGGCATTTACCAGCACCGACGACGATGAAATAAAATGGTGCATAAAAACCCTTATCGACACCGACGCAGGAACAGGCTTCATGCACGAAACTTTCCACAAGGATAATCCCGGAAACTTCACCCGCGCCTGGTTCGCATGGCAGAATACACTTTTCGGAGAACTTATCATAAAACTCGTAAACGACGGCAAAACCGGCCTGTTGAATTCAATAGAATAAAACTATGAAAAAGATATCCTCAAAAATCCTAATTATTGCTGTCACGTCCGCTTTAAGTATTTCCTGTGGGACCAATAAAAGTGTGGAACCCGAAACCCGGCTCTCGGAGCTTGTAAGTACTCTGGTCGGCACCCAGTCGGAATTTCTATTATCCGCCGGAAACACATATCCGGCCGTCGCGCTTCCCTGGGGAATGAATTTCTGGACTCCCCAGACAGGCAAAATGGGCGACGGATGGGCTTACACTTACCAGGCGCATAAAATACGGGGAATAAAACAGACCCACCAACCGAGCCCCTGGATAAACGACTACGGACAATTTTCCATAATGCCTGTTAAAGGGCGAGGCAAAATAAATGAAAATGATCGCGCAAGCTGGTTCTCGCATAAATCGGAAACTGCAAAACCATATTATTACAGCGTTTACCTCGCCGATCATGATATAACGGCCGAAGTCGCTCCTACCGAAAGGGCGGCCATCATGCGTTTCACTATGCCTGAAAGTGATGATTGCGGCGTAATTGTCGACGCCTTCGACAGGGGTTCGTATATTAAGGTAATCCCGGAAAAACGAACCGTGGCCGGATATACCACACGCAACAGCGGCGGGGTGCCGGCCAATTTTAAAAATTGGTTCGTGATCGAATTCGATACCCCTTTCGCACAGGCAGAAGTGTGGGAATCCGGTGAAATACTCGACGGAAGGGAGCATACCGGAAACCATGCGGGAGCGGTGATCGGTTTTGACACTAAAAGGGGGCAAAAGATAACCGCACGGGTGGCCTCGTCGTTCATCAGCCTCGAACAGGCCTACTTAAACCTGGAAGAGATCGGCAACGACAATTTCGACACGGTGAAAGAGAAGGCCCAGGATCGCTGGGACGAAG
>CAKUKW010000242.1 GCA_934663885.1 uncultured Tidjanibacter sp. | reverse complement strand
ACCGTGGGATCGGGCTTGGGAGGAAGGCCTTCAAGATTTCCTATGACCGCTTTAAAATCAATATCCGGAAAATAATACTTAACGAGCTTTTGCGTGGCAGCGTCGTATTTGTTCGATGCCACGGCCATCGCGATTCCGGAGTTGCCGAGCTCCCTGAGTAATTCGGCTATTCCCGGATATGGGCCTGAAAGCACGGTATTGCTGGAGTCGTAATGTGAAAGGAATGTTTCCCTGACGCGCGCAACATCCGCAGGGGTCTTATTCCCTGGGGGCAGGGCCCTTTCTATGAGCGCGGATATCCCGTTCCCTACCATAAATTTATATTTCCCCTCGTCATGGACGGTGAATCCGTGAGCCGAGAGGCTATGGTTCACACTGGCAGCAAGGTCGGCTATTGTGTCCAGAAGGGTGCCGTCGAGGTCGAAAATCACAAGTTTTTTCATATCGGGGAAAGCTTCAAATTAAGGCGATACGGTTTAAGGTTCTATAAATAACGCTCCGTATAACCGTTCATTCTCCCAATCGGCACCGACAGGCCCACACAGACATTGAATACTTTCTGGCCCAGCGGGATACCCCATGTCGAAAGCCTTGATACCATGTAATCGGTTCCTATATAGAAATTGATCCACGAAGGATGGAAATTCAGCGCAAGCCCTATCGAATTCCATTTTTCGCGGCCAATGTTCTCCGACTTGTCGAACGAATAACTTATGGCTGCAGTGAACCAATGCACCGGCCTTATCGTGAGCGCCGCGGAAAATTCGCTCCTGCTTATGAACTGGCTCCTTTTGGTCATGAAGACAACTCCCACGGTAAGGTAATGGTCGAGCAGCGGCAATTCAGCACCCATTACCAGCTTGCCTTTAAGGCCTGAAGTAACCCCTTTCTTTTCGCCCTCTTCAAAATTCATAAGATCGTCTACATCTCCGGTATAACCTATTACCATATCCTTGCCGGTTATTTCGATACCGGTAAATGAGAAACCTCCCTCATAAGAGGATACCACCGAGTGGTTGCCGCCCCAGCGTATAAATCCCAGGTCGAGTAACGAAAGAGACAGGTCGAGGGTCTCCATGAAACGGTAATGCAGTCCGAGGTCCACGGAAAACCCGCTGCCGGACAGTCCGTTCAATTTAAATTCCACATCCTCCATATCTACAGTGCCGCCGGTCATATAATCTGCCGCGTTCCTGCTTGCTATTTCCAGGACTCCTTTCGCGTCGGCGCTCCACTGGCTGCCGTTAAGCGTGAGGTCGAGTTTGTCGAAACGCATCCTCATGCGGGCTATGCCGCCCATCAAATTGAGGCGTGCGCCTATCACCAATTCACGATTGATCCTGTAAGAATATCCGGCCGACAATACCGAATACGAATCCAATCCATAAGAAAACCCAGATAGGTCGTAAGTGCCGGAACCTCTTTTCAGGAAACGGAGCATATCGTCCGGTACGCTTACTCCTCCCTCGGTACGTATGTCGAGTCCGAAATCCCAGAATCCCCTTCCCGTACGGATTCCAGCTCCCAGAACCGAGATTTGGGTATCGAATGCCACGCGGTTGTTACCCGCCAGTTTATCGGTGAGCGAGTCGAATGTAATCTTCCTGTTGAGTACGGATATCATGCCGCCGTTGCCGTCAGGATAAAAGATATCGTCGAGGGCGAAGCTGTTGGAGGCAAACCCGATTCCCAACGCGCCGATGCCCGGAACGTCTATGTATCCCCTGTCCGTCCTGAAAGCGGGGTTAAGGTTCATTCTCACCGTGGAATTTTCCATGAAATAGGAAGTGCGGAAATGTTGCGCATGAATAAACTGCGTTCCCGCAAGCATAAAAGCCAATAAAACTAAAAAGTTCTTTTTCATCGGTATCTTCCTTATGTCCTCCGGTTAAAATATATCCCCGTCTATTTTAATACCGCCTATCTTTTCCAACTGAAGCGATATCGAAAGGTAGTCGTCACGCCTGAAAACCACTTTGGATATGGAAGAGCGTATTTCTATCCATATACCGTCGCTGAAACAAATAAGCTGGAGCTGCTCGGGCGTAAGCTCTATTTTCCCTTCGACCTTGGAAGGCTGGCCGTCTACCGCCGGTTGTACCTCTATGGTATCCAACGCGAAACGGACATTACCCGGCTCGCCGTAGATTCCCCTGTTATCTACGAACCGCAGGGTGATCCCGTAGCCTACCGGCATACTGTTAGCACCGTCGATTATGAGCGACAAAGCGCCGTCGGAATCAAGCATATCGAAAATCGATTCCCCGATAGGTTCGCCCATATCGTATTTTAACCCGGAAGTTATATCCAGAGGCATTGGTAACTCTCCTATCTGAAGCGGATCGAAACCGAGACTCCTGACATAGTCGTCCAGGTCGGTGAACATATCCTCTATCGTAAAACTGATTTTACTGGCCAGCGGCGCCCTGAACACATCGCCCACTACTATTTCTCCGTCGTTAAGTTTAGAGAAATCGTAATCCCTGTCTATCTTGACGCATCCCGTCGCCATGGCGGAGCAGAGTAAAGCCATCACGCCAATGATCTTGTATACAGGTTTCATATCTTAAATTTGTTATAATGAAATCCTACCGTTATTCGTGATACTGATGGAACCTTGCCACGACGTCTATATCGGTAATCTCCTTCGACAGCATGGCAATCGAGTTTTCCGGCATCTGCTTCATGTCGAGCAGCATGAGCGCGTCGAGCCCGTCCCGGAAATCAGGGTCCACGTTAAAGCCCAGTACGGAGCTTTTGAGACCGAGGTATTTCTTTACGAGTACGGGTACCGTCCTGTCCTCCTGCTCTATATCCGCGACAAGTTTCGCCATCAGTTCGACAGAATCTATACCTTTTATCAGCGATAGGTCTATATCCGTATGGATACCTTTCATTCCGTTGACCGGGTGTACCAGCGGACCAAGTTTTTCATTGTAATGATT
>CAKUKW010000241.1 GCA_934663885.1 uncultured Tidjanibacter sp. | reverse complement strand
GGATAGAAACGCGGACCCCGTCGTTCGACGCCTCCGCAGGAACAGCGGCTATAGAATCCGCCGAATTCACAAGCATAGCGACATGGTACTGTCCGTATACATGCGCGCCTAACGAGCACACCCTGATAACGTTCATTTCGATATGGGATGCCGACGAATTTGAAGCCGAAAGGGATTCTCCCGATAATGTCGGCACTTACCTGCAGGAACTCGCCTATGAAAAGTCCTACGACAGCTATCTCGGGGCATACAGGTTTATTTACGGAAATGAATCGTTCTCGGGTTCGGTAGGATATGGCACAGGCAGATATTACCTGGTCTTTCTGCCGGTCAATGCCAACGGCCCGAGAGACGGCGGCTGGGGCGAACTGAAAGCTCTCGAACTGGTAATACCTTAACAATCCAGTATCAACTTCCGGCTTACATATAACTTACAGGTACAATATCCATAAATGAAAACAAAATGAAAAAAATATCATACATATTCCGACTGAGCTGCCTCTCACTCCTGATAGGAGTACTGGCCGCAGGGTGTAAAAAAGAAGAAATCGTAGAAGTGAAACAATATATCCACCTTGATGCAAATTCATTCACATTCGATGCAGGGGGAGAAGATACTTTTACCGTATCGGTCACGGCGAATCCCGAGTGGGAAATAGAGATAAACAACGACTGGATTACAGAGGTTACCCGCACTGGGAATTCCGTTACTTTCACGGCCGCTCCCAACGAAACAGAGACTATCAGGAACGGCTCGGCAACCATAACGGCGGGCAATGCCAAAGAAACCATACGTTTATCACAGTTGTGCGTTATTGAAATCGCCCCCGGGACAAAGTTCAAAATGTTAAGCGAATTCAGCAACCTCTCTATGAATGTATGCATGTCGCACAGCGGAAGGTATATTGCAGGATTGGATTACTACTACGAATATGACTGGAGCACCTATGAGGCGTATTACTACTACAGGCCTATCATAATCGACCTGGAAACCGGGGAAGTAAGGACATACGACATCATAGAAAATATACCCGTCTCGATTAAGGCGATCAGCGACGATGGGGAAACAATGCTCATAGCCAATACGTTCCAGTGGGTAGCCTACTTAAAGAACAATGAAATTACATACCTGGATATACCATCGGGATTCCAGGTGAACGATACCTATGTAGACACTTTTTCCGCCGACGGCAGCCTTGTTTACGGATACGGACGCAAAACGAACGATTCAAGGTATTATCCGATACGCTGGACCAACGGCGCACCCGTCGTAATGGAATTATACGACACCGACGGACAGGGAGAACCCATGGGTGGCGACAGGGGCGAAGGCAACAGGGTACTCGGCACTTCCGCCGACGGCAGTGTAGCCTACGGTGTAGACCAGTCGACCAACCAATGCGTATACTGGAACCAGTCTGGAGTACATTTCGCCTCAGAGGATAAATATTTTACCGTCACGGGGCTTATTGACCTTACTGCATGGGGATACGGTATCGTGGAAGCCACTCTCCATAACCAGGCTGAAATAAACTTCTCCGCTACGGACCGCATGAGTCCCAACGGCAAATACATCGCTATGCGCTTTTACGACGCCGATATTGTGGATATGTGGTATGACGATTATTACCGCCCGCTGCTCTTCAATACAGAAACCGGTGAAACGCAAATATTTACCGACATCGAGAATATGTCGGGGCTCACTGTTGACAACGACGGCATACTTTACCTTATACATGACACACCGAGGGAAGGAAGCGACAGTACACTTCCTTATATGCCGGGAGCTGTTCTCGACCCCGCTACCAACGCCCTTACGACATGCAAGGATTGGATGATGGATAAATTCGGCATCATAACCCCCGAACTGCAGGTAACGAAGGTAGGAGCCAACGGTAATATCCTTGCCCGTACCTACGTAGACGATAACGGTACGCAGAGGGCGATGCCATGCATGGTAATTCCGCAGAAATAACACACACCCACGCACAGGGTTAATTTAATAGGGTTAATTTATAGGGTTTAATTTGTGTGATGTGGACAGGGGGCCGGTAATTACCGGCCCCTCGCTTTTAAATAAAATATCCCTGCCGTTTATTAATAGCCATTTTATTATTATCTTTAAATAAACCAATATGCAAACTTATGAAACGGCTCCTTTTTATTATTTTTTTCGTTTGTTCTTTATCCTTCTCCGCTCATGGACAGGTTTACAGGCTCGACAATGTATATGAAGTAGGATATGAGGGAATACTCTCCTATATGAGGGTCATTGAAGGCGGCACATCAGGCGAACACACATTCATGCTGTGGGGTTACCAATATTACGATGATTCTTCCAATACGCCTTATGAAACTGAATATTTCAGGTCGGGGCCCAAGGAAATGCACACTTTCCTCTCATCCGTCCTACGGTTTACAGCGAAACACAAGGATACAGACAGGATTCTTTCATATATCTCCGGCGTAAAGGTAAAGACTATAAAAACAATGGGGCTCAGGTATACGCTGGTTTTTGAAAGGGAAGGGAAAGTATGCTGCCGCCTGACTGAAAAACAGCTGGTGCAGATGCTCGATTCTTTCGCGCGGTTCTGCACGGAAAACGGCATACCCTACTTTGAATAGCGCGTTTACAAAACATGTCGGGGCAACGTTTCCATTGCCCCGCTTCAATAATTCGCTTACCTGTATTGCTGAAGAATAAGTGTCGGCACCACTGTTTTCGCCGAGTCGCTCTGTACTGAAGTTACTACGCTACCGGGAGAAGTAAAATAAACATACCGCCCCCCGTCGTAGAATTTATAGACGCGTACCCCGTCGTGCTCGAAAAGGTAGTCTACGTTATAGGTGTGGTTGTTCTGTGCGGGCATAGTCTGCAAAGGCTGATATACATGGCACCCCGTAAACATCAAGGCCGTAAATATGGCTATGCCGGCCGGTAAGATTTTCTTCATGGTTTTTACTTATTTG
>CAKUKW010000240.1 GCA_934663885.1 uncultured Tidjanibacter sp. | reverse complement strand
GATATATTCCGGAGGAAATCCTGCCGGCAGGATTTCCTCCGGAATATATCAAATGCGTTGCATAGGGGGACAGGGTAGCCGTTTTTGCCCCCACGGTACTTCCTTCGGAATGCCCCGCCACCACTATCATACTATCGTTCACCCACTCCAGACCTCGCAGGTATTCTATCACTTCCGCGTTACGTGCGGCATAATAGGAGAGAAGGTTTCTTTTGGAGTATTCGGCAGGGAATTTCCCCCTATCGTCGAGGTAATTACGGTTTTTATCGAGCTCATCGATATGGCAACTAACGGGTATGTAAGGTTTTCCGACTATTACCAAATGAAAATATCCTGTAAATATGTCAGGGTCGAAAGGAAATACTCCGTACGAACCGCCGTCGTAATATTTTATAAGAGGCTTAGGAAGGCTTCCCTGGCAAAAGAACAGTACGGGTTTTTTCTTCATTTCGTCCCCTGTTGCCGACTTTACCAGTATCTCTACCGGGTCACCGCCGAAACTTATGGATATATGCCTGTATCCGAGGGTTTCCGGAGTCAGGTCCTGCCCTCTGGCGCTAACGGTAATAAGCGAAACCGTAACCAGTAAGTATATTTTTTTAATCATCTCGTCAGGGATATTGCTGTAGCTGGTAGTTATTTCAATAATACCGAACTGTCGCCGTAGCTGAGGAAACGGAAACCGTTCTGTAATGCGTAATCGTAGACCCTGCGCCAATCGTCGCCGATGAAGGCCGAAACGAGCAGCAGCAGCGTGCTTTTCGGTTGGTGGAAGTTGGTAATCATTCCGTTTATTACACGGTATTCATAGCCCGGCATTATCATTATCTGCGTGGAGGCGTTGATTTTTCCGATATTTTTCCTAACCATCCATTCCATGAGTACCTGAAGGAATGTTTTTCCTTCTACCTCTCTCGGGATTCGGTATGCCTCCCATTGTCCTATCGGCCTTTCTGTTTCGGGGGCGCCATCGGTTAGGATGCGGTATCCGAGTACGGATAGTGATTCCAGCGTACGTACTGAGGTCGTTCCCACAGGAATTATTTTTCCGTAATTTGCGATTAGCTGTCCGATAAGTTCGCGCGTGATCTCGAAATGCTCCGTATGCATGGTGTGGTCGGCTACGGATTCCTCCTTAACGGGAAGGAATGTTCCCGCCCCTACGTGAAGCGTGACCTCTCCGAAAGGAAAACCTTCTGTCTTGAGCCGGTCTATAAGCGCGGGCGTGAAGTGGAGCCCCGCTGTGGGCGCTGCAACCGAGCCTTCAAAACGCGAAAAAACGGTCTGATAACGGTCATAATCTATATCCTGCGTGTCGCGGTTCAGATAGGGCGGAATCGGGATTTTACCCAGGTGTTCCAGCAGTTTCCCGAAAGTGATATCTGCATCCCATTCGAACCGGATGATGTTTTCGCGTCCGCGGCTTTCGGTATTAAAAGCGAGCAGTCGGCACTCTTTGCCTTCATGGTCGAAGGGGATTTCGAGCGGTCCAGTTTTCCATTTCTTCAGTCCCCCGACGATGCACAGCCACCGGCATGACTCCTTTACGGAGAATGCGCGTTCGTAGTCGGATGGGGAGTGAGGCTCCAGACAGAATATTTCTATCCGTGCGCCGCTCGGTTTGTGCATAATGAGTCGCGCGCGTATAACTTTCGTGTTGTTGAATACGAGCATGCTCCCGGCCGGAAGTATGCCGCCTATGTTTTTGAATACCGATTCGGAAACATCACCGCCACGGTAAACTAAAAGTTTCGATCCGTCCCGGTTATCCGCAGGAAATTTGGCTATCCTCTCTTCGGGCAGCCCGTAATCGAAATCAGATATTTTTGCGGACTCCGGTATCATGGGAAAATGTTTGGCAATATTAAAAAATAAGCCGGCAGCAGGTATAAGCCGGGTTCTGTGGAAAGTACGGCTCACGCCATACCTTCTCTCCGCCATTTATCTACGACCGCGGTCACCCGCGGCCTCCAGCGGCCTACCCCCCGGCATCGGGCGAGCAACCCTCGTCTGCCGGTATACATGGCCTTGCAACCCGCCAGTGGTACGGCCTCCCGCGTCGCCACGGGAGCCGGTAGGCTCTTACCCCACCTTTTCACCCTTACCCTGGCTATTTTAAAACACTGTTTCCGGCGCTGGGCGTCGATAGGAAAAATGCTCACTTACGATTAGTAAGCTGCGCTTTTTCCTTCTTGCCCACCTTGGACCCGGTGTCTTAAAATAGCCAGGGCGGTTGTTTTCTGTTACCTAACTATCCCCTTGCGGAGATCTTCCGGTTAGGAAGGGCGGCGCTCTGCGTTGCCCGGACTTTCCTCTCCCCCTGGCGGGGCAGCGGCGGAGCCCTGCTGCATGCTTATCAGGTGCAAAATTAATAATTTTAAACGGTTCGGGCACTACGAATAGTATTCCTGCATCTGCAGTCGGCTCTGAAAAAATGATATCCGGCATTGTTTTTGGTCGATGAAATACGTATATTGGGGCGTGGTCTGGTATGTAAGGCCGTTTTTATGTTGCTTTAAGGTGCCTTCGTCGTGACCGACAAAACTTATATACCCTTTGAAAATATTTCTAACCCTTTAATTAATTTCTAATGAAAGCTTTTATTTTGAAACTTCGCGGTATGCCGTTGTTATGCCTTGTGCTTGCCGCTTTATTGATGGCAGGATGTAATGACGGCGGAATAATACCTCCTGATTCTGAGCCTTATAAACTTAACAAAGGAAAAGCGTGGTTTTTAGGCGAAACAGTCGGCGGAGCCGACGAATACCGAATAATACTTACAAATGCCGCGTTCGCCGATGACGATATTGTGACCGGTAACGGCGAAACCCTCTCACTTCTTGTGTACGCCGAGCCTGCCGCAGACGACCTTAAGATCTCTTCCGGGACATATTTTTATTCAGGTACAGCAACTGTAAGTGCGATAGTTCCCTCGTCTAAAAGTTATTTTGTACTTTCAGGCTCCGAAACAC
>CAKUKW010000239.1 GCA_934663885.1 uncultured Tidjanibacter sp. | reverse complement strand
TTGCGAGTATATCCTTGTCACGCGTCACTATTATGCTGTAAAGCTGCATATTGCCTACGGTCGATGCCCGGGTGCCTGCGAGGAGTATTTCGCGCAGCGTTTTTTCGTCTATGTCGTCTGATTTGTAATTCCGGACAGTCCTGTGTCCCGCTATCTCTTTTATCATATCGTTCCAGATTATTGAAATATCTATATATCTATTTGGATATATAGATGCAAAGATATCGGAATTGAATGAAAAAAACGGATGAACGCCCTGAAAAGTTGCAACTTTTCAGGGCGTTCACTAATTATAGCTATCAAGTAATATCCGTTTGCGTGACCCCTGACTTCCGGGGTTCTTACTCCTCCCTGTATAACTTAGGGAACACGGAGTTTATCCCGTCGGGGGTACCTCCGGCGGCCCATTTGCCGAGCGGGTCGGGGGTGAGGGGTTTCCAGTAGGTGTTGTCCGCCGAACCGTCGCCGGTTCCCCAGCCCTGCGTCGTGGTATCAGGCCACGAACTCTCCCCGAAAGCCCAGGATTCACCGAGATAGTAATTTGCGCCGACTTCAGTGCCGCGTTTCAGCCAGTAGCATGTCTTAATGGAGGCCCCATTATATCCACACACACCGCCAATATAATTGCCTGTTCCCAACACAGAGCCGGTGTTGTAGCAGGCAATGATATAAGCTGAAGCATTATTTTCTCCAGCCACTCCGCCGACTGTAGTGTCTCCTGAAACAGAGCCGGTGTTGTAGCATGCGTAGAGGGTAGCAGAATAGTTTCGGCCGCACACTCCGCCGACATAACGACCTGTTGCCGACACAGAGCCGGTGTTGTAGCAGCCTCTGACGGTAGAGCCGGTGTTATTATCTGCGCACACTCCGCCGACAAAATAGGTTCCCGAAACATCGGCGCGGTTAAGGCAGGCCTCGATGGTACCTCCATTGTTCCCGCCGCATACGCCGCCGGTGCGTTGATTGCCTGATATAACTCCCGACAATAGTGAGACGTTCCTGAGGAGGCTGCCACCGCCGATAGCGCCGAAGAGTCCTGTATAGTTTCTGGAAGGGCGGTCTATGTAAAGGTTAGCCAAAGTGAATCCGCCTCCGTCGTAACTGCCGTCGAAAGCGACTGTGTCGGTACCTATCGGTGTCCAGTTCTGACGGGTGAGTCCGGTTATACCTGCCTGTGCTTCCGCGCCGAGAAGGTCGAGGTCTGTTTCCTGGATGTAGCTGCCCGCAAGGGCGTCCGGCGCCGTACCTATCAGTGCGAACTCGGCATAGCTCGCTATAGGGATATTTCCGTTCACTGCATCGCGGAAAGTCAGTGCGCCGGCGCCGAACTTCAGGTTTATCTCTTCACCCTCCGCGCGTCCTATCAGAACCTCGCCCGAGGCGGTTGTCGTGATGCTGTAGATGGTCCGCAGGGGATACGAAACAGCGACTATCGCACATCCTGCGGCATTGAGATTTGCATTGGCGGTGTCGCCGTTGGTAAATTTAACAGCCATGTTACCGGAAAGCCCCTCTAAGCGGAACGGAGTGTTTTCTCCCCGCACAAAACCATCCTGTTTAACGGTAATCTCTACGGGCATTGCATCGCCTGCGATGATCCTAACCACTACCGGAGTGCGCTCCTGTGCGAATTCGTTGGGTTGGACCGTGAGGACAATTATATTGCCCACTGTGTTGGCGCTGAGCCATCCGCCGCCGTCCGCCGGACTGAGGGAGCAGGCCCACGAAGCCTGGTTCGTGGTTATTTCGATGAACGGTATACCGCCCGTGCCGTCGATATTGAAAGAGATCTCCGCCGGAGCGTCGGTCGAAAGTGTGGGAAGCTCCCCGCCGACTTTGGAGCAGGAGATGGGAAAAAATACGCACGCGAGCATTGCAAGGGCGAAGGTAAAGAAGAGTTGTTTTTTCATTGTAATATTTTTTTAATGGTGGTTTTTGGCTTGTGGCTTTCGTTTTCCGGCATGGGCTCGATTATTGAAGCTACACGCTCCAGGCTTGATGGTGAAAGGCTCTGGAGGAACACTTTGAAGGCTATCCCGTCGATGATGTCGCTGAAACCGCGGCAGAAAACGATACGCGATCCGGGAGGGGTGTAGTCGAGCCCCCGGCGTATATCCACCGTATACTTTACTATGTGGCGACGGTCTTCCGCCTGCAGAATATATACCCAACAGGAAGCCCTGTCCGAAGAGGTATTATAAGGATATATCCCGTACATCATGCCTGTTTTTCGTTGGTTCGGGAGCAAATGTACGGGAGCCCGCCGTAGGAAGCTTGTCAGATTGGCAAAACAATTTGTCAGACAGGCAAAACGGCGTCGGATAATAAGTTACGGGGCACCTCCCTGATGTGGAAAGCGCCCCGTAACAGGCTGTGATAACTGATATTTATTCTTCCCCGGCCGCGGGAGACGAAACGGTTTTATCGGTAGAGAACCTTCGGTATTCCGAAGGGGTCATGCCATACTTCTGCGTAAAGGCCCGGAAGAACGAGGAGTAAGACCCGTGTCCCGAGTCCTCCGCTACGGCTTCCAGCGTGAGGCCAGGGTTGCAGTCGAGAAGTTCGAGCGCGTATTTGAGCCGCAGGATACCGATATACGCCGAGAACGTCAGTCCCGTCTCATGTTTTACCGCGTCGGCCAGGTACTGGCGGTTGGTGCCGAGCATCTCCGACACTTTGTTACGGTCGATATCAGGGTCGGTGAACGGTTTTTCGGAGTGCATGAGGCTTTCCAGTTCCATATAAAGTTTCCGCTCACGCGGGAGCTGTTCATGGGGTATCCGCGCCTGCGCCTCCCGGGCTTCTTTCTCCAGCCGCCGCTCCTCGTTTATCTGCCGGTATAGTGTAAGGTTCTTTTTCCGCAGTTTGCGTGAGTATACGATGAATATGACGGCCAGCAGGGCCAGCAACATGCAGCCGGTTACAGCCCAGAACGCTATCAGCCGCTGCCGCTCCTTTTCGGCTATGTGCCTATCCACCTCGTAC
>CAKUKW010000238.1 GCA_934663885.1 uncultured Tidjanibacter sp. | reverse complement strand
CCATTCTTTACCCGTAACTTTCTCCATCATCAATGCGGCCAATCCGTACCCTGCATTGGAATAGACGAATGACACGGAGTCATTAAGATCTACAGGCGGTTGCTCCAGCAGCCACTTTGCGAAAACATATCTGCGAGCCGTAACGTCATCGCCTGAAAATGCGGATAGTGTTTCGAAATCTTCGCCGCTTTTAAAGGGCTGCAATCTTGCCCTATGCGACAACAGCTCACTCAATGTTATATCGTAATAGGCCGTATTGGCGCTCTCTTTAAGTTCGGGCAGCCGGTCAAAAAATTTACTATCCCAACTCATGATACCCTTCTCGATCAGGCGCCCGGCAACAAATGAAGTTATCGCCTTGCCATTGGAGCCCAGGTGAAATTTATCGGTTAACAGGACATGGTTGTCTGTACCCAATTCACGCAAACCTACTGCTTCCTGGTTCAGCACTTTATCGCTGGTGAATATCGAAACGGCCATTGCGGGAATATCATGCCTATCGAGCACTTGTTGAATATGATATTTAAGTGTATCGCTGTTCATCGGCATAAAAGAGGCTTCTTTTACATCTTTGCATCCGATAAATAAAAAAAACATGCATACCGCAGTAAAGCTTGAAAGTATTTTCATATTTTTTGACATTTAGGAATATAGTATTATTAATAAAATTGTTAAGCGCCGATATTGTAGAAAGTTTTACCTTTGACTGTACTCCTCCAATTTCCCGACTGCTTCTTTTGCAGTTCTTAACGCACTTTCACAATTCGACATTATAGGAGTGTGAATGTCAAATATATAAAATCCGTACATAATAGGATCGCTAATTAAATCCTCTTCTTCCACGCCATTATCTATTAATGACGACGCTTCTTTCTCCATAGCCTCCCATTTGAGTTGAAAATACCAATCCAGTCTTTTTTCCACCAAAAGGAAAGCAGCATAAGTCTCCCATAGAGTCTGCATTAACTCTTTGTCATTTAGAAAACGCATGATCCCTGATGATTTAAACATTTCAAAAGCGTCTGTCTTGAATGAAAAATCCTTTATAGTGAAACAACAAGTGTTAGCATAATATGCGAGCGTATCGGCATTTTGTGACTCCCTGCCGTGAGATTCCAAATATTTGGCATAATTTGCGTTGGGGCGTATATACGCTATTGCCATGTCCAGGTTTTTTATATTCTCATCCATCTCCATATTTACTGCGTTCAAATATAGATCCATATCCCTTTTCTCACTTCTGCCCGTAAGCCAATTGGTTGCAAGCAATGTTATGGCTACGCCAATCACCACTACGGAAACTTCACGCAAATACATTACGGTTTTGTTTACAGAAGTTTTTGTTTTGCTATTTGTCCGCTTCATTTGAGGATATTATAAATTTATGGGAATATTCAAGTCCGGTTCTGTTTGTAAAGATAACATTTTAGTAGCGTTTTATTGCAGTCTCATATATTTTATCTTGGACTCATGATGTAGGACGAAATCGATGATAAATTAAATATGCAGAGAGAATAATCCGATAACGGCATTTGCATATTCGGATAGATTTACGTAAATTTACTAACGATATAATGATTTGATTTCCGCCGATTTTGAGCAGAATGCTCCGGATAGAGGCGAGTAATCGCACGGCGGTCGTAAAGCGAAAAACAGAGGCGACATTTCCATGCCGCCTCTTCGAAAAATTGTGGGCCCTGCTGGGCTTGAACCAGCGACCCCCTGATTATGAGTCAGGTGCTACTAACCAACTGAGCTAAGGGCCCTTTTCTTTACGGACTTTCCCGTTTTCGAGTGTGCAAATTTATATAATTAGCATCGAAATACAAAATATCCTGAACCGATATTTTCTTAAAAAGTCAAAAAATAATTTTGCACATGACAGTGCGCCTATATAAATAGGTTACTTATCAACACTTTATAATTTACCGGATTTCATAAAAAAGTCCTTATTATTAAATTTTGGGCGATAAGGAACGGCGTCCGCGAGAAAATATCTCATCGAAAAGCTCCAATATATATTCCCCACTATGACCAAGTGGGTTTGGAAATTCCTGTACGGCACTTTGCGGCCACATAATATTCTTTTGATTTTATTGTCGCCCTCAACGCGCGCGCCGCAATATAATGCCGAATCCGGGAGCCTGTTACGACTAAAATAACATATAGTGATTCCGGGGAATTTTGTTCGATATACCGGAAGTTTGAAGCCGTATGGATACGGTCCTTAAAATTCCTTGAAAATACAAAATCCCCGTAACCCGCGTTTATTTCGTAATTGACGAACTTTAAAAAAATATCGACCCCCTGTCGAAAAGACACGGAGAGTTCAAAAAACACACGTAAAAATTAGCGGCAATGGATTTTTTAGGCAAATTATTCGTATCTTTATGCGATTAATCCGATAACATTTTATAGAGCATTATGTCTGAAGAAATAAAACAGGAAGAAGGTACCGAAGGACGCATTATAAAGATAAATATAGAGGAGGAAATGAAAACCGCCTACATCGATTATTCGATGTCAGTGATAGTTTCCAGGGCCTTGCCGGATGTCAGAGATGGCCTCAAGCCGGTTCACCGGAGGATCCTCTTCGATATGAGTAACGAGCTCAATCTTTATTCGGATAAACCACACCGTAAGAGCGCCCGTATAGTGGGTGACGTTATGGGTAAGTTCCATCCCCATGGCGACAGTTCCATTTACGAAGCTATGGTTCGCCTGGCGCAGCCGTGGAGCATGCGATACCCTCTCGTCGACGGGCAGGGTAACTTCGGCTCTATGGACGGCGACAGCGCTGCGGCAATGCGTTACACCGAGGCCCGAATGCGCAAGATTGCCGACGAGGTGATGGCCGATATCGGCAAGGATACTGTAGATTTTACCGGTAACTTTGATGAAACCATACAGGAGCCGGTCGTACTTCCGACCCGCGTACCGCTGCTTCTTGTAAACGGCGCTTCCGGTATTGCGGTAGGTATGGCCACTAATATGGCTCCCCATAACCTGTC
>CAKUKW010000237.1 GCA_934663885.1 uncultured Tidjanibacter sp. | reverse complement strand
TTGTAGAATATAGGAGGCGCCTTGGCATAGCTCCCGCAAGAAAACTTGCCTTCGCTCTGCGCTCGGCTTTCACTATAGTTGTAGAATATAGGAGGCGGTTCGGTATTTTTTCGGGAAAACATGTTTCCCTTTCGACTACCCACACCTGTCACTATATTTGTGTTTCACACGAACTATATAATATGGCGGCAGCACAAATCCTGAAGATCACATTCGCCGATATCCGCACAGTACTGCTGATATGCTACGCGCTGGTTATAGTCACGACTATCGTGGTTATCATACGCGACCGCCGCGACCCCGTGAAAGGATTGTCATGGATAATGGTCGTCACGCTTATTCCAATAGTAGGAATAATAATGTACGTTCTCTTCGGTCGCAACCACCGCAAGCTCAAAATATTCAACCAAAAGGAAATAGAAGACCTTAAACACATCGAAAAGCTCTGCAGCGAACAACTGCTGGATCTCGTAGATCCGGAAATACAGCACATCGATTCCGTCGAATCGAACAAAGATATCATCACCCTCCTGCTGAACAACAATAAATCAGTCCTCACGGTACGCAACAAGGTCACAATCCTGAACAACGGCAAAGCCAAGTTCAAGGAGCTTTTCAAAGCTATAGAAGAGGCCCGCTCATCCATACACCTCGAATACTATATATTTGAGAATGACCGCATAGGCAAACGCGTACTCAACCTGCTGGAAAAGAAAGCGGGGGAAGGGGTTGAAGTCAGGCTGATAGTGGACGACCTGGGTAGCTGGGGCATCAAAAACCGCCACATAAAGAGGATCCGGAAGGTAGGTATAGACATCAGGCAGTTCATGCCGGTGGCGTTTCCTTACCTTAGCGGCAAAATAAACTACCGCAACCACCGTAAAATAGCTGTCATGGACGGCAGGGTGGGTTTCACGGGCGGCATAAACATAGCCGAGCGTTACCTGAAAGGCACCAAGTTCGGCCCGTGGCGCGACACCCACCTGCGGATAGAGGGCGACGCGGTAAATATGATGCAGGCGATATTCGCGACGGACTGGTATTTTGTCGCCGACAAAGAGCTGCTTTTCGACGATAAATATTACCCGAAGACCAAGATCCGCACGCGCTCCCCCATCCAGATAGCCTCGTCAGGGCCCGATTCTGACTGGGCTTCGATAATGCAGGCCTACTTCGCCGCAATGAATAAAGCGAAAAAGTCGATCTATATCACCACGCCCTATTTCATGCCCAACCAATCGATCCTCACGGCACTCAAAGTTGCGGCGCTCAGCGGGGTGGATGTGAGGATAATCATGCCCTACAAGTCGGACAGCAAGATAGTTTACTGGGCGTCACGTTCATACATAAGCGAACTTCTGGACGCGGGCATTAAGGTCTATTTCTTCCAGAAAGGTTTCTGCCATTCCAAGCTCATTATTATAGACGGCACGTTCTGCTCGGTAGGCTCAGCTAATATGGACTACCGGAGCTTCGAGGAAAATTTCGAGGTGGCAGCCGTGATGTATGATCCCCGTGTAGCTACAGAACTTACCGAATATTTCATGCAGGACATCGAAAACAGCGTCCTGATCACCGACGAGATGTGGGAAAACCGCTCCAACCTCCACGCCATGTACGAATCGCTGTCGAGGCTCTTCAGCCCGCTGCTATAAATTTCGCAACATGGTTAGACACACAACGCTTACCGAACTCCTCGCTCCCGCGCGTGACTACGAAACAGCCGTAGCGGCCATAGACTATGGCGCCGACGCGGTCTATATAGGTCCACCCAGGTTCGGGGCAAGGCATTCGGCGGGGAACAGCGTTGAAGATATCGCCAGAGCCGCAGAATACGCCAGGCGTTACGGAGTGCGCGTTTACGCAACCCTAAACACCATACTGTACGAAAACGAGTTGGAACAGGCCCGGATGCAGGCTGAAGAAGTTATCTCCGCCGGAGCCGATGCGTTGATAATACAGGATATGGCTTATATGGAAATGGGCCTTACAGGGGTCGAATTCCACGCCTCGACACAGACCTTCAACGCAACGCCGGAGAAAGTGAAATTCCTCCAGGAGGCAGGATTTTCTCGCGTTATACTGGAGCGCAACCTCACACTGGAAGAAATAAAAAAAATACGCATCGAAACGGGCGTTGAGCTCGAGGTTTTCGTGCACGGAGCCATTTGCGTGTGCCACAGCGGCCGTTGCTACATGAGCCGGACTATGAGCCCGAGAAGCGGTAACCGGGGGGAATGCAGCCAGCCGTGCCGCCTCACATACGACCTGCTCGATGCGGATATGAAGATGCTGGCCGAAGGGAAGCACTTCCTTTCTGTACGCGACCTCGACCTCTCGGGGCGTATTGGCGAACTGCTCGATGTGGGAGTAACATCGTTTAAGATAGAAGGCCGCCTGAAAGACGCCAACTATGTAAAAAACAGCGTGGCGCATTACCGCCGCAGGATAGACGAAGAGCTCTCCGGACGTCCGGGGTTCAAAAAGTCTGCTGCAGGCACTTCGGTCTATGACTTTGAACCCGATCTCTCGAAAACTTTTACCCGCGGAGGGTCGGAATATTTCTTAGAAGGCAAAAAACACGGGGTCGCATCCTTCGACACCCCTAAAGCAATCGGGGAACCGATAGGAAAAGTTACAGCCTCAGGTAAAACGTGGATAGAAACCGATATCCCTACAAATCTGTCTAATGGCGACGGGCTCTGTTTCATGACAGGCGGAGAGCTTCTCGGCGCGAATGTCAACAAAAAAGAAGGAAAAAAAGTTTTCTTCAATAAGGAGTTAAGCATAACACCCGGCACCAGCATTTACCGTAATTACGACCGCGCCTTCACTTCGAAACTCGAGGGCAGTCGTACCCGGAGGCTTATAGATACGAACGTTATAGTAGAAACTGGGAGCGAAAAATTAAGCCTCACATTTACCGACGAAGAAGGTATAGCCGTTACGGCCGCCCGTGAGATAAAACCGGAGCCCGCATCGGACCAGCGCAAAGCTGAGGAAAACCTTGCGGCGCAGGTAAAGA
>CAKUKW010000236.1 GCA_934663885.1 uncultured Tidjanibacter sp. | reverse complement strand
CGTCGTATATAAGATCGGAAGGAGAATCCTTATAAAGGTTTATCTCGTCGATGATTACTTGTTTTTCTTTTTCGACCTCTTTCTCAGGGAACGACGAATTGAATATTATGTCGGCTATCAGGTCGATAGCTTTCCCGTAGTCGCCTTTAAGCGTTGTGGCGTGAATAACGGTCTCTTCCTTAGTGGTGTAAGCATTCAACTCGCCTCCCAGATTTTCGAGACGGCAGTTCACCTGCCAGGCACGCCGGCGTGAAGTGCCTTTGAACAGCATATGTTCCACGAAATGCGCCATCCCGTGCTCCGACGCCAACTCGTCCCTGCTGCCCGTATTGATCGTCATAGCACAGTGCACTACGGGCGACTTTACGCGCTTCAGTATGCACCTTATACCGTTCGGGAGAGTGTATGTGAAAAATTCCATCAGGATCTTGGTTTGTTACCGGAGCGCAAAGATAGGTATTTTCCGGTATAACTGTCGGGGTATGCGGCAAGTTCCGCCGGAGTCCCCTCAAAAACGAGGCGCCCGCCGGCGTCTCCAGCTTCCGGCCCCAGGTCTATCACCCAATCTGCACATTTAATGACATCCATATTGTGCTCCACGATAACTATAGTGTGGCCTTTCTCTATAAGGGCGTCGAAAGCCGCCAGGAGTTTGTTGATATCATGGAAATGGAGGCCTGTGGTCGGCTCGTCGAATACGAACATGGTGCTTGTGGTGGCGCTGTCTTTCATCAGGTAAGATGCCAGCTTCACCCTCTGTATCTCGCCGCCGGAGAGGGTGGAGGTGGATTGCCCCAGTTTGATATATCCAAGTCCGACATCCTGCAGGGTCTTCAGTATTTCAATGGCTTTTTTGTTAGCCTGGGCTTTGTCCGTACTGAAAAATTCTATCGCCTCGTCGACGGTCATTTCCAACACGTCGTAAATAGACATGCCTTTGTACCTTACTTCCAGTATGTCGTCGTTGAAACGCTTGCCGCCGCAGTGCTCACATTTAAGCTCCAGATCGGCCATAAACTGCATCCCCACCGTAACGAAACCGTCGCCCTGGCACTCCTCGCAGCGCCCTCCGGGACGGTTAAAGGAAAAGTGCGAGGTAGTAAATCCATTATGCTGCGCAAATGGCTGGTCGGCAAATATTTTGCGTATGTAATCGTAAGCTTTGGTGTATGTTGCCGGATTGGACCTTGCAGACTTGCCGATAGGGTTCTGGTCTATCATTTCGATGCCTTTAAGAAGCGAAACATCTCCTGCGAGGCCCTCGAAACTACCCGGTTTGACGCCGGTCTCGAACAGCCGTCGCCTGATCGCCGGATAAAGTATTCCCTTTACGAGCGAAGATTTTCCGCTGCCGCTTACGCCCGTTACGCAGGTCATAACGCCGAGCGGAAATTTAACATCGATTCCTTTCAGGTTGTTTTCACGGGCTCCTTTTACCTCTACATAATTACTCCAACCGCGTACCTTGGGCGGGCAGTGTATGCTTTTACGGCCTGTAAGGTAGTCGGCGGTAAGGCTTTTCTTGGCTTTTTCGAGCTCTTTTAGTGTTCCGTTGAACACAACTTCACCTCCGTTGTATCCTGCCAGAGGACCGATATCGATGATGCGATCTGCGGCACGTATTATCTCTTCCTCGTGCTCGACAACTATTACCGTATTGCCGAGGTCTCGTAGCTGTTTAAGTACTTTTACAAGCCTTGCCGTGTCGCGCGGATGGAGTCCGATGCTCGGCTCATCGAGTATATACAACGAACCGGTCAGGTTGCTTCCCAGCGAAGTAGCGAGGTTTATGCGTTGGCTTTCGCCACCCGAAAGGGTAGAGGAGAGCCTGTCCAGAGTGAGGTACCCCAGCCCTACATCCGACAGGTATCCGAGCCTGTTATTTATTTCGACAAGGATTCTGGAAACGGTTCTCTCTTCATATCCGTCGAGTTTCAGGCCAGCGAAGAAGCCGACCAGTTCGTCTATGCTCATAGAGACGAGTTCGGCAATATTTTTCCCTCCGACGCGCACATACAGGGCTTCTTTCTTGAGCCTGCCGCCCCCGCACTCGGGGCAGGTGGTCTTGCCGGTATAGCGCGAAAGCATCACGCGGTACTGTATCTTATAACGCTCGCTTTCGAGGTACTTGAAAAATTCGTTAAGGCCGTGGAAATACTTGTTCCCCGTCCATAAAAGCTGTTTCTGTTCCCGCGTAAGCTCGTAGAACGGTTTGTGTACGGGAAAGTCGAATTTGTGCGCCGACTTTACCAGTTGATCTTTCCACCACCCCATGGTTTCGCCGCGCCAGGCGGCTATCGCGTCTTCATATACGCTCTTGGTCTTGTCCGGCACTACGAGGTCTTCGTCTATGCCTATCACTTTTCCGTAACCTTCACAGACAGGACACGCTCCCAGCGGGTTATTGAAGGAGAACATATACTCGTTCGGCCTCTCGAAAACGATACCGTCGGCTTCGTAGCGCGTGGAAAATGTATCCACCTGGTCGTTGCCGTTCTCCCCGAGGGTGACTATTTTACATTCGCCTTCTCCGTATTCGAGAGCGTGCGCGACAGAATCGCCCATACGGCTGATGTTATCTTCGTCGGCCTTAGCCCTTACGCGGTCGACCACGATGTCGATCACGGGCAATTCGTCGACGTAAGGTTCCCCGAGCAACTCCTCGACAAGCATAGCCTTGCCGTCTTTGTAAACTCTTTGGATGCCTTCCTTTACCAGTAAAGTCAGTTTCTCGACGGCCCCCTGTTTCAGGTCGGGCCTGACGGGCGCGCATATCAATATCCTTTTATCCTCCCCCCTCGAAAGTATATAGTCGACTATTTCCTGCGTCTGGAACGCCTTTATCTCTTTACCTGTGACAGGTGAAAAAGTTCGCCCTATGCGGGCAAAAAGCAATTTTAGGTAATCGTATATTTCAGTCGAGGTGCCTACGGTGGAACGAGGGTTACGGCTGTTTACCTTCTGCTCGATGGCTATGGCGGGGGCTATACCCGCGATGAAATCGACATCGGGTTTATCTATCCTGCCCAGGAACTGCCTTGCAT
>CAKUKW010000235.1 GCA_934663885.1 uncultured Tidjanibacter sp. | reverse complement strand
GTCTTAGGATCTTCCAGTTGTTCGCATACCGCAACCCTTTCCCCGGCCCTTACAAGTTTCGGCAGGTAAGTATCGACGGCATGGTAGGGAAAACCGGCGAGCTCCACATAACTCGCGGCACCGTTGGCCCTGCGCGTAAGCGTAATGCCCAGGATACGGCTCGCCTTTATGGCGTCCTCCCCAAAAGTTTCGTAAAAGTCGCCCACCCTGAAAAGCAGTATGGCGTCTTTATGGACGGCTTTGACCGAATAGTACTGCCTCATCAGGGGTGTTTCCGCATATCTTTTTTCTGCCGCCAATTCGTTCGTTTTTAATGTTGAGCCTCCGTTATTAAAAAAGGAAACCGATTAATTTATCCAACAAAATTAATCAGTTTCCCGAAGTTTTCCTATGTGCAGCCGGTTATTTTATTTTTTTGAACCTGCTGAATTATTTCCTGGACGTGTTCAACGGCAGGAATTAATTTTTAGTTCTTCCGCGCGATATGTCGCTGCTTGCGGAAGAGTTGATATTGCGGATTTTAGGATCTCCGTAATAGGTTATGTCGGAGCCTCCGCTGGAGCGCAGGTCGACCCTGTCAGTCGCATAGACATCTATGTCTGATCCTCCTTTTGCGGTAGCCGTGATTTCATTACATTTAAGGTTCTTTAGATCTATGTCTGATCCTCCGGTCGCGGTTGCCACGCATACGCCGGCCTTCCCTTCCAGTTTTATGTCGGAACCAAGTTTTGACGTTATATCCACCGACGTATACCTTATTTTGCCGTATATGTCGGAGCCTGTGCCTGCCGTTAGTTTAAGGTGGTCGCCCTCGAGGGTTCCATCTATTTTGACAGTCGCTCCGGTACCGGCTGATATCTCCCTGATATCGGGAGAGTAGACATACACGACATTGCGGCCATTGATGCTCTGGTTAACTTTGAAAGCATACTTAACATGCAGGACCCCTCTCTCTACGTATGTTTCGACCTTATCTATATAACCGGGGTCGTATACATCCACGGTCACGGAATTTTTCGGGGATTGTATCACTATCACATCCATGCCGAGTGTAGCCCTTACACTGTGGAACTTACCTACGTTGCGATCTTCGGTATAACGGCTGCTGCTCTGAGCAGTGAGAGAAGCCGAAAAGACTATTCCAAGTACGATAACTATAAAGATTTTTTTCATGGTCGGATCTGTTTATATTCGTATTTAATTTAACTTGATCAACGTTTTCACTCTTAAAGGGTTCCCCTGGAAAATATTAGGAACATAGTCCTGCGGCACTATGATATACGCCACTTGCATGAAAGTGGCTGAAAAACCGCCTTACATTTTTTTGATTGCTCCCACCGCTCCCCCGCCGGAGGTCCTTATATCGATATTCCTGGGGTCTCCGGCATAGCGTATATAGCCGCCGCTGCTTGCTTTCCCGGTAAGCGATTCGGTAGCGTAGGCGCTTACGGAGCCGCCGCTGCTGGCATAAACTTCGGCCTTATTGCTGTGCGTGGAACTCATGTTGACACTTCCTCCGCTGCTTGCCGAGGCACTGCATGATTCGGCCCTCCCGCTAAGCTTAACCGATCCTCCGCTACTTGCCGAAGCCTTAACGTTTTCATACTCTATCGAACCTGTTATACTGCCGGCACTGCTCGCGTCTGCGGTAAGCCTGGCCCCGGCAAAGTTATCCATGAGCCTGATACTGGAACCGCTGGAAGCATCCAGGGATTCTATATCCGGCATGGTAACGTATACAGTGGTTTTAATATTCCTCACGTTGATGTTATTGCGGTAGCCTATGGAAAGCACGCCGCTCCTTACCGTTATGCTGAGGTAGTCCAGTACGTTTTTATCGGTACGCACCTTGACGCCGTATGACGAACCGTGCTCGATCTCCACGTTTATGCCGGAGCCGCATTTTACACCGTAGAAACCACCCGGTTCGTAGTTTTCAGTAACTGTTTTGCCCGATGCCCTAACCGTTTTCGTTCGTCCGTTGTTTACGACTATTTCCTGCGCCGAAACATTTATCACGGCGCCTGCGGTTAGCGTACATACTACAAGTAGGAATAATTTTTTCATAATGTGATTAAATATTTTATCCTGATTTTTCATTGTCTATTGATTAGACGAATCTGGAGGGCAGGATATAACAATTACGGCCTCATTTTCTGTGATTCCTCGAAAAATTGCCATAGGCCGTCTTCCACGGGTGCAGGCGCGGTTATAACTAAAGGCTCTTTTTTGACTGGATGGATGAACTCTATCCGACGCGAGTGGAGTGATATGCCCCCGCCCTGGTTGGAGCGTTTTGCGCCGTACTTTAGGTCGCCTTTTATAGGTGCACCCTCTTTAGCGAGTTGGCAACGTATCTGGTGATGGCGGCCCGTGATGAGCTCTATTTCCAGCAGCTTGTAGTTAGTACTGCCGGCGAGGAGCCTGTAATTAAGTATAGCTTCCTTGCTGTCGCCTTTCTGGGTATTATATGCATGGGAGCGGTTTGTTTTCCCGTCTCTGCCTATGAAATGGCGGAGGGTGCCTTCCTCCTCAGGCGGCATCTCTTCGGTTACGGCCCAGTATATTTTTTTTATTGACCGGCCACGCATCATTTCGTTAAGGCGGACGAGCGCCTTGCTGGTCTTGGCAAACAGCACCACGCCGCTCACAGGACGGTCGATACGGTGGACTACTCCGAGGAAAACGTCGCCTGGCTTTTTGTCGCGGCGTTTGATAAAAGCTTTCACGTCATCTTCCAGGCCCGGAGTGTCTTCCGTATCACTCTGTACGAGTTCGCCCACATGTTTATTGACAGCTATAAGATGGTTATCCTCATAGAGTATATTTTCTTTCCTGAACATTTTTGCAGATTTTGTCGCCTGGTTTTTAAATCCTTCCTAATTTTGAGCAATTTTAATAAAAATCCGCGATACTGGCAAACGAAAGCCGCAACCCTGGTGAGAGATGCGGCCGGTAGAATGGTAAAGTAATTTTAAAGTTCGAAAGTAAAAGGCAGCAGGTACGAAACGTCTTCCACCACCGTTGCACTCTTCCCGCTGGTCATAATG
>CAKUKW010000234.1 GCA_934663885.1 uncultured Tidjanibacter sp. | reverse complement strand
CCACTCTTACCATACCGTCCAATATAGGCTGGGAGATAGAGGTCCCCGCCGGTGCATGGTGGAACGTGAGCCGGGTGGAAGGAAACGGGGATGCCGAAGTGACGCTGACGATAAGCGTTAACGAAGGCGACGCGAAATCAGCCGTCATAACAGTATCCGGCCGTGCGGCCGACGTCGATGATTTCGTGGAGATTTCCCAGGATGAGTTCGACCCGGTTAAAATAATGGACGATGACGTCTTCATCGAGCTCATTCTCGATATGTTCGACGCTGACGGTAACGGCAAGCTCTCCAAACAGGAAGTCGACGCTATGTGGGACGAGTGGGTGCTGGATATTTCTTTTATGGATATCACTTCGGTGAAAGGCATAAAATATTTTCCGTTCGGGTACATTTATGCTGAAGGCAACAAGCTTACCTCTTTCGACGTGAGCGGTAATACCGTTCTGGAAAGCCTTGAGTGTTTCGAGAACCTCCTCACCTCTGTTAATGTGGCGGGATGTACTTCCCTTAATTACTTTGACTGCAAGGAAAACCGGATAGAAGCGCTTGACGTAAGCGGATGCTCAGCGTTGGAATATCTTTACTGCAACGATAATAATATTGCTTCGCTCAAAACGGAAGGTTGTACATCGCTGAGGTATATAGACTGTTTCAATAACTCCATATCCTCGCTTGACGTGAATTCATGCGTTTCGCTGGATAACCTCCATTGCCATAACAACGGGATGACATCCCTTACCGTGAGCCGATGCGAATACCTTATCAACCTTAACTGCTACGAAAACAGTCTTTCGTCGCTTAATGTCGGCGGTCTGCAGCATCTTGCCAGCGTGAAATGCTACGATAACAATATCTCGCAGTTCAACACATCGGGGTGTGCTTCGCTTTACGGTATCGATTGCCGGAATAACAATATCACGGAATTCGACGTTAGCGACAGCGGGAGGGCAATAAGGATAATCGAAGCCGAAGGTAACCCGAACCTGGCGACTATCTGGGTATGGTCGGGATTCAACCTTACGGATTACCCGCTCTTCAAACCACAGACTGCCTCGCTTTATAAAGTGAAATAGAATCCGTTTCATGAAAATGGATTGTTTAATACCAGGCGGCATGATTTAATTATGCCGCCTTTGTCATTGATATATATACAGGAGTTTATGGTTTTTAATGAACGCTCCGGCACGAAACTTGAAAATAGGGTTAAGTCCAGTCAAAAATATCGTTCCGGGGGAGTGCTGTTTCGATTTTTTTGCTAACATTGCACACAGATTCAAAATTTTACGATATAGAAAAAAGCTAATATTAAAAGCGAACTCTTAGTTTTTTCCTGAAATGAAATCGAACAAAGATTTCCGGGGCGCGGCAGGTTCCGCAAGGCCGGATGATTCACACAGGGGCTACAAGCTGCCTCCTGCCAAAAAAAGCGGTAAAGAGCGTTACGAATTGTACAGCGAATTCGAAGAGGACGAAGAGCTTGATCAGCCGCTTTCCAGAAAAGAATCCGTTTTTGATTATTTCGACGACGATGAAGAGGACGTATAACCGTGCCTTGGCATTTATTTCCTGTACCTTATGACCAATGACAGGTTTATAATGGCCGGCGGTTGCGCGCTGCGTGTACGGGAGTCGGGGGAAGGGAGTCCCACGGTCGTACTGATCCACGGTTATCTCGAGTCGCTCGACGTTTGGGAGGATTTCCAGAAAAACCTTTCGCATCATCTGAGGGTTGTTTCACTCGACCTTCCGGGCCACGGCATATCGGAGGTCAAGGGGGAAGTGCACTCGATGGAATTCATGGCCGATACGGTTCATGCGGCACTGGAAACGCTCGGGGTAGGAAAGACGGTTATTACAGGCCATTCCATGGGAGGATACGTTGCCCTTGAGTACCTGCGAAAATATCCTGAATCTGTGTCCGGAATAGCTCTTTTCCATTCGGGACCGAATGCCGACTCTGACGAGAAGAGAGCTGACCGTGAGCGCGAGATAAGCCTTATCCTCGGCGGTAAAAAAGAACTGATTGCGCGGATGTTCCCGCAGGTCGGTTTCGCCCCCGGTAACAGGAAACGTCTGGCCGGTAAAATAGAGGAACTTGCCGACCAGATAACTCTCACTGAGGATGAAGGAATCATTGCAGCGCTTAGGGGAATGGCCGAAAGGCGTGATTCCAATGAAGTCCTCAGGCTGAGCAAGGTTCCACAGCTTGTCATATTCGGACGGCATGACGAGTATATTTCTCCCGGGACTGCAGAAGCGGCGGCAAAAGAGCATCCGCAGGCGCATGTGGCTTGGTTGGAAAATTCCGGACATATGGGATTCGTGGAAGAACCAGACAAAAGCCTGGAAATAATGCTGGATTTCCTGAAAACCCTTCCTCCGGAAGAAAAATCGGCTTCTGCCACCTTATAATGCGGTTATCCATTAAAAAGTAGGTATTCGTAATTAATACAGACACAAAAAAGGCGCTCCTAAATGGAGCGCCTTTTTATGTAACCTTTATCGTCTCCTTATAAACACCCTCATGGCGTTGTCTGGTTTTACCGGGGAATTCTTTTTGAAGTATTCTTCAAAAAGGTCGGTCAGCGGAACCGACACCTCTTCGGCCTGAGGCTTGTCGAATTTATAATTTCCGAACATATAGTCGCTCATCGCCACGCTGTAGATAGTCCCGCTTTCGTAAGGCAGCCTGTGGTCGAAAGTAATGTCCACGGCTTCGCCCCGCTCGTCTGTAATAATGGTGTAATTCATTCCCGAGGGGAAGATATCTTCCCTGTGAGACTCTTTCATATTCTGCGTGTCGTTGAATTTGTTGATTATCATACGCTTAATTTCGTCCAGCGTCATACGGCATTTCACTGCGGTACTCGAAAAAGGTTCGGCGGCGTACAGGTCGCCCCTCGTTATGTCGCCTTTAGGGAAGCCCGCGACGCGGACCCCGCCCAGGTGGTAAAATGCAAAATCAGTCCCCATATCGGCGCGGATAATGTCCGTGAACATATTTATTGCTCCAGCTTTAGTCATGTCCGAGCCGAGGGTTCCGACGGCTTCCGTCAGTAC
>CAKUKW010000233.1 GCA_934663885.1 uncultured Tidjanibacter sp. | reverse complement strand
CCCCCACCCTCCTGAGACAGATATACGATAGCGCCCTTCCCCTCTTTTTCGACCATCTCCATTGCCTCATGCAGCTGGGGCCCGCAGTCACAGCGGTAAGAGCCCAGCAGGTCGCCTGTCAGGCACGAAGAATGCACCCTTACCATAACAGGTTCGCCCGGGCTCCACTCACCCTTTACCAAAGCCAGGTGCTCGACTCCGTTGCTTTTCTGTATGAAAGGAATCAACCTGAAATGCCCCCATTCTGTAGGCATGTCCACCGCCTCTCCCATCTCGACAATACTCTCCTTGCGCAGCCTGTAAGCTATTATATCGGCAATGGATACTATCTTAAGTCCGAACTTTTCGGCAATCTTGAGCAGTTGTGGAAGGCGTGCCATGGTGCCGTCTTCGTTCATTATCTCAATTAGGGCTCCGGCCGGCCGCAGGCCGGCCATGCGTGCAAGGTCTACCGTCGCTTCCGTATGGCCCGGGCGGCGAAGAACGCCCTTATTTCTGGCCCGGAGCGGGAAAATATGGCCCGGACGGCCGAGGTCTTCGGGTTTGGTAGCCGGATCTGCCAGCGCGCGTATAGTCGCGGCCCTTTCCCTGGAAGAGACACCGGTAGTACATCCGTCCAACAAGTAATCTACCGAAACAGTAAACGGGGTACCCAAAAGCGATGTATTGTCGCCCACCATCATGTCGAGCTCGAGCTCCCTGCAACGATCTTCCGTAATCGGCGCACACATGACGCCGCGGCCTTCGTGAAGCATGAAGTTTACGATTTCGGGGGTTATCTTTTCCGCGGCGACAATAAAGTCGCCTTCGTTCTCACGGTCCTCGTCATCGACAACTATAATGACCTTTCCCTGCCTGATGTCCTCGACAGCCTCTTCGACCGTGTTAAGCACTTTTTCCTTCTGGCTCATTTCCTTTTTTATTTTTTGTACGCCCTTCGGCGATCTTTTCTTTTAATTTCCTGTATTTGTCGTAATACCATTCTGCATTGAAAAGGTTCGAATCGTTCGCCGATTTGTAAGTCAGGTACACAGCTATAGGAAGCAATATAAAAGATGACAGCCACATTCCTTCAAAAGCATTCCATACTCCATCCTTGGCCAGTTTCTCGCCAAACATGCTGATCACATAATTTAAAACGAAGAAAATAACCGACACTACAATAGGCATTCCCAATCCGCCTTTCCTTATGATTGCGCCCAGCGGAGCCCCTATAAGGAAAAATATGATAATCGAGGCAGGAAGAGCCATTTTACGCCACCATTCTATTTCGTTGCTATATAACTGGTTGAGCGTTTGCTTCGCTCTGTCTTCATCGTATGACGTAGCTCCGCGAGAACTGTTCGCTGAAGTACGGGCTTTAGTAATGATATTTTTTTGCCGGTTGATATCCAGCTTCGCAATGGAATCCTTTACGTTTACTTTCTCCTTATAGGAATAGTCTGTACGTACGGAATCGAGCATTCCCATCAGCGACTGATCCTTTGTGAGCAGATAGTTCTTAAGAAGCGGTTCGTAAGACTGGGCGGCCTGTTTTACGACGATAACGTTCAGCGAATCTATCTCCCTCCTTAACACCGGGTTTGACTTGGCCGCCGGCCTGTTGCCGAACATGTCGGCGTCGGATTGCTGGAAATCGAAACCCTCCGTCTTGATTGTAAGCTCCTGAGTTTGAAATATCTGGTGCTGTATTTTATTCTCCGTGTTCCAGTTCCTGTCGCGGGTGGTTTCATAGCGTTCGCCGTCGAAAAGGTCTACCAGCAGAAACCTCTTGTCGTCGGACAGCCTGATGAACCCGCTTTCCGCTATCGTCGTCTGTGTATTCGAATTGCTGTAATCATAAATAATTACATCGTGGAGGAGGCCGGTCTTTTTATCCTGCTTCTCCACCCTTATACTCATGTCGGGGATGCCGTTGAAAAACTGCCCGTCGTGAAATTCTATGACCTGCTGCTGTTTACTGATATCGTAGCGCATCTGGTCCATTTTTCGCCACGAGTAAGGCATAAGGTTATTGGCGGCGAAGAACCCGGCTATGGAAATGAAAATGACTATTATGAATATCGGGCGCATTATACGCTGCAATGATATGCCTGCCGACTTCATGGCCAGCAGTTCGTAGTTCTCGCCAAGGTTTCCCATCGTCATTATGGCCGCCAGTAATGTCGCGAGCGGTATCGCCATGTAGATCATGGTGAACATGCCATACATGAGGAATTCGAGTATTACCCCCAATCCCAGTCCTTTACCCACAAGCTCATCGATAAAACGCCATACGATGTTCATAAGAAAAATGAACATCACGATGAAGAACGTAAGGATCATCGGGCCCAGGAATGACTTTATAAGGTATTTATCAAGGGTTTTCACTAAGGACGGCGCGTTTTTTAATCCTGTGCAAAGGTAACAGTTTTACTATAATAAGCGCAATAGCGAGTACAAATATTGTGGCGGCACCCGCAGGAATATTTGCCATATAACTTAAATAGAGGCCGGCTATGTTGCCGGCCACTCCGACCACCGCCGACCAAACAGTTATTTTTACGAAAGATTTGGTAAGGGAATTCACTATCACGGCAGGTATTGTCAGTAAAGATATAAGTAGTACGATACCCACAAGCCGGATGGAAAGGACGATGGTAAGGGCCATAAAAACGGCCATGATATAAGATATAGTATTAACGGCTACACCTCTGCTCCTGGCGAATTCGCGGTCGAAAGCCACATACATGACCTTGCGCAGGAAAAACAGTGCAAGAACGATTATCACAACTACCAGCACAGCCAGGGCTATAATGTCGGTAGGGGTTACCGTAAGTATATTACCGAACAGAAAGCTCATAAGGTTGGGTGCATACCCGGGTGTCAGGTATATGAATATCACGCCGATTGCCATTCCCACGCTCCATACTATCCCGATAGCGGAGTCTTCCCTCATCTTGCCGTTACGGCTCGACCATTCGATACCCAGTGAAGATATCACCGCAAAGATCAGCGCACCGACTATAGGGTTTTGTCCGAGATAATATGCTATGCCTATGCCTCCGAACGAAGCATGTGTTATGC
>CAKUKW010000232.1 GCA_934663885.1 uncultured Tidjanibacter sp. | reverse complement strand
CTATATGCTTGGTGATGTTCTCGAGGACCACAATCGCGTCGTCCACGACCATACCTATCGCAATAGAGAGCGAACTGAGTGATATGATGTTTATAGTCGAGCCTGTCAGGTAGAGGTAGATGAACGCCACAATGAGCGATATCGGGATCGTAATGCAGATGATGAGGGTAGCCCTCCACCGCCCCAGGAAGAAGAGTACGACCAGTATTACGAAAATGAACGCGAACATCACGGTTTCCGTAAGAGAGTTGATACTGTTCTCTATGGATTCCGAAGAGTCCATGATAACGCTCGTTTGTATATCGCCGGGAAGGTTAGCCTCTATGCCGGGTAGCATTTCAATTACCTTCTTGGCAATAGTCACGGTATTGGCGCCCGACTGTTTCTGAACGATAACCCTGACGCCCTTGCGGCCATCGATACGTTCGTCGAGAGTCTGCTTCTCAATAGTGTCCCTGATAACTGCGACGTCCTTCAGGAAAATGTCCGTACCGTTGTAGTTGGCGACTATAATGTCATAAAGGTCGTCACTGCTTACGAAAACACCGTCGGATTTGACGTTGAAGGTGTTGTTTCCTATGTCGACCGTACCCGAGGGAACATTCACGTTCTCCTGGGCTATGACGCCTCCGATCTGCTCGATGGTAAGGTTGTAGGCTTCCATCTTGCGCGGGTCGACATTGACCTGTACTTCGCGAACCGGGGCCCCTACCAGGCTCACCGCACCTACACCGTCAATACGGTTAAGGCGGTTAACGAGTTGCTCGTCGAGGAGTTTATTGAGTCCCAGATAGCTTTCTTCCGCAGTTACCGAGAGCACCATCACAGGCATCATCGAGCTGCTTATCTTAAGTACTATCGGGTCGTCCACCTCGTCCGGCAGGAATCCTTTTACGCGGCCAACCACATCCCGGATGTCATTGGCCGCTTCGACAAGATCGGATCCCCAGTCGAATTCAAGGCTTACTATGGAAACGTTGTCACGCGATGTGGAGTAGATATTTTTCAGATTGTTAACCGTGTTGAGGTTATCCTCCAGTACACGGCTGACGTTTGTTTCGATGTCCGAGGCGTTGGCGCCCTGGTAAGTGGTCATTACCATAATATACGGCATTTCCACCTCGGGGAACATATCAACGGAAAGGTTTTGCAGCGAGAAGATGCCGAACACCATAACCCCGATAAAGATGAGCATGGTCGAAATCGGCTTCCGGACCGCGGTTTCGTATATTTTCATATTTTGAAATTCGTTTTATGTAAGAATCTGTCTCTAAAAGATTTTGATATTCCGGCAAATACCGTTGGCAGCATTGCCGGGGCTTATTCCCTGCCGGAATCAGTCCACTATTTCAACTTCAACACCATCGCGTAGACGGGCCATACCTGCAACGACGACCTCTTCGCCCGCTTCAACACCTGATAGCACCTCTATACGATCACCTACCTGGCGGCCGGGAACCACTACCCTTCTCTCTGCCTTGCCGTCCTTTGCGACGAATACGAAACGCTCGTTGGTGCCGGCCTGCTTCTGTACGGCCAGGTCGAGGACAGTGACGCCCTCTACTTCCGCCATATTGAATGTCGTTCGTGCGAACATGCCGGGACGCAGAGTCAGTGACTTGTTCGGAATCGTAACCTCGACTTCGAATGAACGAGTCATCGGATTTATCGAAGGCGCTATGCGTGTAACCTCGCCGCTGAATTCCTTATCGGGATAAATGTCCGCCACGACCCTGACCGGCATTTTCATGTATACATTCGGAAAATACTGTTCAGGGACGGATACGGTAGCTTTTAGCCTGTCCATTTCCATTACCTGGAGTACCCCGACACCGCCTGCCGCGTTGGGCGACATGGTGTAAAGGTCGCCTACCTCATTATAGCGGCCCGTCACTATACCGGTGAGGGGACTGCGAAGCTGCAGGTTGGTCTCCAGGTTGCTGACATTCTCCTTGAGTACCGATATACTGGTCTCCAGCTCATCTATCTGCTGTTTGGAAATACCGCCCGCATCATAGACCGGCTTCATACGGGCCAGGTTCGACTCTGCATTGGCCAACTGGAGCGCATAGGTATTATACTGGTTCTTGTCGAGATCGACCAAAATCTGTCCTTCGGTAACCCTGTCGCCCACCTCCACATATATTTTCTCTATACGCGCGGCGACGGCCGGAGTTACGAAATTCTGCTTGTAAGCCTGAAGGTTGGCGGTAAAATCGACGGTACGCGCAACTGTCTGTGTCTGCGAAACGTCCGTTTTAACCAATACTTTTTTCTGCGTATCATCCACCTGTGCCTGTTTTTTCTTTCCGCCCGAGCATCCGGTGGCCATGAGGGCGAGAGCGACCGCCGATGCGATCATCAGAATCTTTTTCATCTTATGAGCTGTTATTTGTTTTACTTGTTATTTCTTGTTCATTGCGGGATCGAACTCTTTCCCTACGGTCTTGTCGTAATCGGCCTGTGCGCTCAGGTAATCGTATATAGCCTGCGAGTGGTTCAGTTTGGCCTGGGTGAGCGATAGCTGTGATGAGTTTAGCTCCAGTATCGTTCCCGCGCCGCCTTCATAACGTACTTTGGATATATCGTAGGCCTTCTGTGCCTGATCAACGGTTTTCTCATTGGCATACATTTTCTCGCGGGCAGCGAATATGTTGTTTATGGAGCTCTTGGCCTGTAGTTTCAGGCTTTCCTCGAGGTATCCCCTCTGGAGTTGCAATTGGGATATGCTGTTGCGCGTCTGGCGAACCTGGTTCACATTCTTGTTGCCCGAGAAGATAGGGACGGATATCTGTACCCCAACCGATATGGGATTCTGCCACCAGAAACCCTTGGCCGGCTCCGTTTCGCCCCCGCTTCCCATCATGCCGCCCAGTGAATTGTAAAACCATTTGTTAAGGTCTTCATATATCGGGAGGAGTGTCGGGTAATCGGCCGGATTCGGAATAACGGGATCGCCGCTGCCCGAGAAGAAATTCAGGTCGCCCATGTCGTTTCCGGTCAAAGTCGCCTGCCCGAAAGCGGCAACGGTCGGCATACGCTGGGAGTTTATCAGCTTTATCTGGGACCGGAGCATCTGCTCCTGTATGTCGAGCGTACGAAGGTCGCTGTTATTACTTATATC
>CAKUKW010000231.1 GCA_934663885.1 uncultured Tidjanibacter sp. | reverse complement strand
ATATTGCGCATGGCTGTCCTCCTTTCTTCTTTTTGCGCAGCAGGCGGTAGGCGTTACGGCGGTTGATCAGGTAGCGGGGATGCTGTCGGGCGGACATGAGTTTCATCAGTCCGTGTTCGCCATATTTTGCATTGAGGTTGAAAGTCAGCCCTACCAGCGCCGATGCCGCTATCACGCCGAAGCCGATACATATCCATTGGTCTATGCCAATCATGTATAGGATGACGAACAGCACGAAGACGGCCAGCAGCCCTCCGGCGAAGATGAACAGGTACCCAGCCTTCAATCCTTTGAACTCTACGCTTTTGCCTATTCCCTTATTAATAGTATACTCCATATTCATCGTTTATTATGGAGTGGTTTACAGGAAGAAAGAGCGCAGGATGGTGGCGGCTACAATCAGGAAAATGCAGGCTCCGAACCACGAGGCGGCGGTTTTGCTCGTATCGGGATCGCCCGATGAGTCGAGTAGGTCAGCCCCCTTACGGGGGCTTTCCCCTCTAAGAACCGTACGTGCGAGTTTCCCCGCATACGGCTCAAGCAACATAGTTTCATTTCGTATGTGCACATACTATGAAACCAGCTCGCTGTTACGCCTATTTCGGTATTCGACTTGCCGTTTGCAGGTATCGTGGACGAGGATACGCACCTTTCGGTCGCCGACACGTTGGTCGGTTAAACTCCAAGTACGTTCCGTGTCGATACGCTCCCCGCAGAACGGGCACACCTTAGCCTGACGCTTCCAAATGGCGAGCAAAGAGTCCTTACCTTTAAGCGTTTGCTTCATACGGTAGGTTTCCCGCCACTCAAAATATGACTGATACTCCGGGTCGTATGGATTGGCGAAGTGGCGTATCTTGGCAAACTTAACCGCTTTGATTTTCGCCAGTCGTTTAAGCGGGATAAAATCAATCTTATCCTCGTCGCTCAAATCGGCTGCAAACGTCCAAGTGTTGCCGTCGATAGCTCTGAAATACTTCTCCTTAACCCAATACTTCCCTTTGCCGGCGTGTCTGCGACGCGCCCATTGCCATAGTTTGCGGAAGATTTCCCAATCCATTCTCTGGAACGTGTCAGCGGAAACACCATATTGATAGTAGTTTCCCCAACCCGTAATTATAGGGTTCAGCATCATTATAAGCGACTTCTGCTTAACGGCTTTGTTGGATTCGATAACCTGCCTGATTTTCTCCAAAAACTTCTTCTGCGCCTCTTTGGACGGTCTTGTGAGCAATTTATCTCCGAACTTTCGGATATTGAACCCAAGAAAATCAAACCCCTCGCTGATATGCGTGATTTTAGTCTTTTCCTCGGAGAGCGTAAGCCCCCGTTCGGCTAAGAACCCGCGCACGAGTGGTAAGACTTCGTTTTCAAGAACCTGTTTATCCTTTCCGGTTATGATGAAGTCGTCGGCATAGCGAATAAGGTGTATTTTGGAGTAGATAGTTTTACCTTTCTCCTTGTACCTCTTATAGCGCTCTTCAAGCAAGGTTTGCAACCCGTCGAGTGCCATGTTTGCCAAAGTCGGGGAAATTATACCGCCCTGCGGAGTACCTTCTTCGGTCGGCAGAAACTGCCTGTCGAAGATATAGCCACATTTCAACCATTTGCTGAGCACCGATTTATCCATATGGATATTTTCAAGTAGCCAGTCGTGGCTGATGTGGTCGAAGCATCCTTTGATGTCCGCTTCGAGTACCCATTCCGGGGCAACCGTGCGCGAAAGGACTATGTAGCATTGCTCTACCGCATCCTGCGTACACCGATGTTTACGAAAACCGTAGGAATGACTGTCGCCAGTCGTTTCGGCTATCGGATCGAGTGCCATAAGATACAGAGCTTGCATTGCCCGGTCTTTCATCGTCGGTATTCCCAAAGGGCGAAGTTTCCCGTTCCTCTTTTTGATGTTTACCCGCCTTAACGGTTGCGGCTGGTAGCCGCGCCTGTCAAGGTCGAAAATGGCTTTGGCTTTCGCCAGCGGAGATGACCATACTGCACCGTCAACTCCGGGTGTGTCTTTACCTTTATTCAACGTAACGCGTCTTACGGCCAATGCTTTGGCGTAAAACGAATGAGTCAGCATCCATTGCAAGGACTTAACCTTGTTATGTCTGCCTTCTTTGCGAGCCTTTACAATACGTGTTTGCAGCTTTCGAACGAACAATTCGCACTCGTTCCAGTCGATTTCCGACCAGAGAGTGTGGATGTCGTTTCCGGGCGCACACGCCAATTTACTTGCGTTCATTTGCTTTCCTTTCTTGAAAAGTTCTACTAACTATCTTGTAAAGAGTCACCTAACGCGGAAGTCTGCCCGGTTTCCCGTGGAGTGATGTTTCAATTCCTATCCGCTCCATTACAGAGCGGCATTCGCTTTTTCCGCAATCCTATACCCGCACCCCCATCGGCTTACCTTGCGGCTCGCTTTCCCGTTTGACCGGGAGAGATACGGGCTTACCATGTTCTGCGTAAGTAACAAATAAGCGGGTTAGGTTCTGTCAATTCCACCGGCAGTGCTTAATGTCCGTGTAACCCCAAAATTCAAGAGGTTATCCGACTGCTTACCTTTTGGTTAGAGCCTGTCAGCATTTTTGGCTCCTTATACCTTACGATGTTTAAGAACAGTTCACTTTCGTTAACCATACCGCTAAGCCTCGCTCCTCGCGCCGAATAATGCTATCGGCCGTTGACTTTCCCTCACGGTTCTGTCTTCTCCTTTCGGAAAGGCTACTTTGTCGGGGCAGCTTCGCACAAAACAGTTACCCGTGATGCACGTGCCCGTAGGCTACCGCTGACGGAACAGCGGGTGTAATCATTACTTAATTTTAATTGTTGTTACACAATTACTTACGCAACTTCATGTCGCACGAACTTGTTATACACCTTGATGCCGCCAATTAACCCGACGACGGCCCCGATGGCGTAAATCAGCTTCGTGCCGGGGTCGAAATAGCTGGTTACCATATTGGTAGCGTCATTGATGCCTTGCAGCCCATTGTTTTGGGCAAAGGCGGAGGATACAGCGGCAAAGACAAATGCCGCCGACAAGAAAATTCTTTTCTTTGTCATAACTTATTTTTTATTAATGGTGCGGGGTTGGATAGGCCCCGCACCGGGTGAAACTTTTTATAAATCGAATTTTAGTGGTTGTGGAAAGGCTC
>CAKUKW010000230.1 GCA_934663885.1 uncultured Tidjanibacter sp. | reverse complement strand
GTCGGAGGTTTTACGTTCCTCCTACCGGAAACGTGTAGGACGGTTGGATAATACTTTCGGGATGTTTACTGTAAATATAAAGCTCAAACCCCGAAGCCTTCCTTACCTCAACCGTAACCTGCATATACACGAGGGCGGAAGCGTATGGAGTCATTGCTGCCATATTCTTGTGGGTGCGCATAAGTATGTTTTTGCGAGTTATGCAGTGCCCGACCAGGGCGCATGGGCTACCGGGATAGACCTTCTTTCGCCCATGTATTGGGAGGAAGTGTCGCAGTGGGCAAATACGGAAATAGGCCGCAGGGGCGAAGGATATAAAGATTTTAAAAACCGTAGGGCAGATGAAATCATTGGGCTTGCAGACAGGCACATTCCCGGGTTAAAAAGTGCAATAGACACTATATATACGAGTACGCCGCTTACATGGCGTGACTATACCGGTACTCCGGAGGGCTCGGCCTATGGGATAAGGAAGGATTACAGCCAGCTTACCTATACGGTTATCCCGCCCAGGACGCCGATAGGAAATCTTTTCCTTACGGGGCAGAATCTTTCTGTACACGGGATAATGGGCGTTTCCATGACTTCGCTGCTTACTTCGGCCCAGGTGGCCGGCAGGGAGATACTGGACGATTTCCTGAAGAATTATTAAAATAACAGAGATATGAAATACGCATTGGTTACAGGCGCGGGCAGGGGAATAGGACGGGCGATATCGGTCCGGCTTGGTTCTATGGGATACTATGTTATTGTAAACTACCTTTCGAATTCGGTCGAAGCAGAAAAAACCCTCGAAGCAGTCCATGATGCGGGTGGTGACGGCGAGCTGTTGCGGTTCGACGTGGCGGATGGAGAGCAAACCCGTGCAGCACTGGAAGAGTGGCAGGCGGCGCACCCGGATTCATATATCGAGGTATTAGTGAACAATGCAGGAATATGTCGCGACAACCTGATGGTATGGATGGATCCTGCGCAGTGGAGCGCTGTTATAGACACGTCGCTTAACGGTTTTTTCAACGTTACGCAGCCGTTGCTTAAAAAGATGCTCCGTAAAAAATACGGCAGGATAATAAACATAGCTTCAGTTTCCGGGCTTCACGCATCTGCTGGACAGGCCAATTATTCGGCGGCAAAGGCCGGGCTGATTTCCGCGACAAAAACACTTGCCGTTGAGGTGGCCTCAAAAGGGGTAACTGTAAATGCCATAGCACCCGGATATATAGAAACTGATATGACTTCTTCGCTGGACAGGGACGGGATTTTGTCAGGGATTCCCGCTGGCCGGTTTGGTGTAGCCGTGGAAGTGGCGGCCATGGCCGGCTTCCTTGCTTCCGGCGACGCGTCGTATATTACCGGAGCGGTCATTCCTGTAGATGGGGGAATTTCCGCCTGAAAAACCTTAGAGTCTGTTTAGAGATGATGCCTTATGAAAGATTACGTAATAACACAGGAGCGGATACAGGAGGTTATTCCCGCTTTACAGGGAAAGTTAGGGGGTTGGGCCACACGCAAAGCCATGCGGTGGTTCGGCATAGACAGGCTCAACGGTATTTATAAAAGATGCCTTGATCCCGATGCTGTCGTATTTTGCCGCAATGTACTTGAAGATGCCGGCATTAACCTCGTATTGGAAAACCGCGAGGTGCTCGACCGGTTCGGTGAAAAGCCTTTTGTAACTATTTCCAACCATCCTTACGGACATATAGAAACACTGGGCCTTATATCCGTAATAGGCGCAGCGAGGCCCGATTACAAATTTATGGGCAACGTGATATTCGATGAAATAGAGGTATTGTCCGGGCGTATGGTAGGAGTAAGGCCCAGCCAGAAGAAATATGGAGTGGCCGAGTCGGCGTTCGAGACGACTGCCGAAACCCTGGACCACATCAGGGCGGGCCATCCTTTCGGGTTCTATCCCGGCGGGGGCGTCTCCGGTATCAGGTATGAGGACGGGAAATTCAGGGTCACCGACCCCAAATGGCGCGTCGGTACGGTAAGCCTTATTGAAAGGGCCGGGGTTCCCGTAATACCGGTTTATTTCAGTGGGCATAATTCTTTTTGGTATAATGCGCTGGGGGTAATAAATATTCATCTTCGCGATGCCCGCCTCATCCGCGAGTTGGGTACGAAAAAAGGTAAAACTGTCTATATGAGGTTCGGGGAACCCATCCATCCCGAAAAACTTACCGTTTTCAGTTCTAAGAAGGAGCTTTCGGCTTTCCTGCGTGCAAGCGTTTACAAGCTTGGCAACCGGCCTGAGAAAGCCGGACTCGCCTTGGGAGAGGAGCAGGCAGCGGGCACCCTCGAACCGGTTGTATTATACCTGCCGGATTATTATACGGGCGAATACACACCTTATGCCGAGGTTCTTTCCGGGGATGAGAATGCCGTGGCGTGACAATAACGAAAGTTTCAGTGAAAAGCGCCTTTTACCGGGTTTCAGTGATTATATGGTACTTACCGGTTTTTCGGTGCTTGCATCAGGCGTTTCGGTAGCATGAAAATTCATTACGGTAAATTTCCGGCTTATCCGCAGCTAGTCCTGAATACCTTTGTTCCAGAAGAAAAAATCACACCATTTTTAATAACTAAAATTTTAAATCATGAAAAAAGGAATTTTTGGAATTATGTTATTCCTGGCTCTCGGAGCAACAACCCAACTCAGTGCACAGAATATCACCGGAGGTATAAAGGCAGACGCCAACCTTTCGAACTTTATCGTGTCGGATATGCCCAGCACAAGCAGCGATATGGGCTTCGGAGCGACCCTCGGGGGATTTGTGAAATTCGACCTCGGGAATCATTTCGCCATCCAGCCCGAACTTCTTTTCCACTACCAGAACTCTACAACGAAAGTGGCAACGGTAAAGAACGATTTCCAGTATTTCGGTGCCGAGATACCCGTTTACGCAATGGGACAGTGGTATACAAACTGCGGTGACAGGTTTTTTGTAGGTGTAGGCCCTTACGTGGGATTCGGCTTCGATGCCAGGTATACTAACGGCGATGTTAACCTCTACGATACGGATGTACTTCAGCCCTGGGATTTCGGTGCCAAAGCTACTATCGGATATGAGTTTGCCGGAGGCCTCCAGATTAGCGCGGGTTATAAGATAGGTTTCATAAATGCGGTTGATAAAGGTACGGGAACCATGCTACCCGAGACAATTTCCCTTGGATTAGGATACCGCTTCTAAATAAGGATTGGTTAGTTGATGGAC
>CAKUKW010000229.1 GCA_934663885.1 uncultured Tidjanibacter sp. | reverse complement strand
GGTGTTTCCTCCAAAGTTTCGGTATCGGCAGTCATCTCGTCGAATTCCTCCTGCGATATTATCCTGAAACGGGCAAGCATCTCAGGGTCGCAACCATTTCCGTCCCCATGTACCCTCTGGTAGGGTAGGCTGAGCAGTATGCTCTCATAAATATATTGCCATACGGACAGTTGGCTTTCAGACTGGCTTATCCACATTATTTCGCCGTCGTATTCGTCGATCTCGTCCGAAAACTTGACTTTCAGCCCCCCTGAATAATCCACTGGTAATTCCAGATCACCCAGGCAACGGTCGCATTCTACTATAACCGTCCCCGTAATATGGAAATCGAGCAACAGCATAGTGGCGGACTTCTCCATTTCCACCGATACATCGGCATTTCCGCTCTTTATATCACTTTGTGCGAAAGAATCAAAAAAACGCTTATCTATTTTGTAATCAAAATGATGTTTGCCGTTCTTCAGCCCTCTCCAGGGAATGGTGTATTGCTTCGATATATCCATAACACGCTTTCAGCCCGCAAATTTATACAATATTAATTTAAAACCAAAGAAATGTGGGAGAGTTTGTGATGGCAAAATAGCTCTTTGCCGTAAGATTTTCCGATACGAAAAGGGTTCCGGTACTTGTGCCCGGCGTGTTTGTTGTTCGGGTCGGAATAATAAAATTGCTCCCGTTTACGACGCCCATCGTTTATACGGAGGTTTCCTTTTAATAAACAGGGGAACCTAATTATTTGCGGGAAAATAAATCTGCCAGCGCTATTGCTACCGCAGCTTCTACTACTACAGACGCCCTGGATACTATGCATGCGTCATGCCGTCCTTTTATTTCGAGTTTTTCCATGAGTCCAGTTTCAAAATCGTATGTAAGCTGGGGTCTCGAGATGCTGGGTGTTGGTTTTATGGCCACCCTGACGATTATAGGATTTCCGTTGGTTATCCCGCCGTTAATCCCGCCGTCGTTGTTTGTAGCCGTGGCGCCGTTGCCGTCGATTATTATGTCGTTGTTTTCACTGCCTTTTTTTGCCGCGGATGCAAATCCCGCCCCGAACTCCACCCCCTTGACAGCAGGGATAGAGAATAGCAAGTGGCTTATAACGCTTTCAGCCGAATCGAAAAAAGGTTCGCCATATCCTGGGCCGGCGCCATTTACCGTAGTTTGTATAATACCTCCTACAGAATCACCTTCAGCCGCTGCTGCGCTTATTGTTTTATCAAATTCCGCGGGGTCGCTACAGCCGCCTATCTCTACCGGAGCGGTTTCAAAAACCGCATGCGGCAATATTTTTTTTGCTACGACACCCGCCGCTACCAGGCATAAGGTCATCCTGCCGGAGAACATACCTCCACCGCGCGGATCGTTGAAGCCCTTGTATTTCGTTAGCGCCGTCAGGTCGGCATGCGACGGCCTGGGGTGGATTGTAAAGTTCGCATAATCCTGCGGCCTTTTATTTTCGTTGGCGAACAATATAGATACAGGTGTCCCTGTGGTTTTGCCATTTAATATTCCGGAAATGATTTCAGGAGAGTCTTTTTCCACGCGGGCAGTGCTTCCCGTAATACCCGAGCGGCGCCTTCCGAGGTCTTGCAGGAAATCGTTTTCCGACAGGCTCATTCCCGGGGGAACACCATCGATAACGACTCCGACGCGATCTCCATGCGATTCGCCGAATACCGTTAGCCTGAAGTTATGTCCGAAAGTATCCATCCGCCTTTAAATTATATTACCTTGCTGCAAATATAGCCGAGTTCATCCCAGAAACGGGGATATGATTTATTGACGGCTTCGGCATTAAGCATCGTTACAGGCGAATATGCCGCGAGCCCTGCCACGGCTCCCGCCATAGCTATCCTGTGGTCGCTGCAGGAGTTCATGATACCGCCTTTCAATTTCTGTCCTTTAACGACCATATAGTCTTCGTTTTCGATACGGACTTCCATTCCTATCCGCCCGAATTCCTTTAGTATTGCTTCAGCCCTGTTGCTCTCCTTGTGTATAAGCCTTTTGGCTCCTTTGATTACCGATACGCCTTCGCAATTGGCGGCAAGAACCGAAAGGATAGGGAAGAGGTCAGGAGAATGGGTGGCGTCAAACTCAAAAGCTGTCAGGTCGTTACGGGCTACGGTTATATCGTTGTGCGTAATAGTTACGCTTGCCCCGGCACGCGATAACGCCTCGATTACTCCCAGGTCGGCCTGTAAAGAAACGGGGTTCATATTGGTGACGGTCACTTCCCCCGCTATGGCTCCCGCTACCAGCATAAAAGCAGCACTGCCCCAGTCGCCTTCTATGCTTATATCCGCAGGCTTGTATTTCTGACCGCTTTCAATGAAATACTCCGCATGGTCGTTATGCTCTATCCTGATACCGAAGCTGTGAGCCATATTTATTGTCATAGCCAGATATGGGATACTGTATACCCTGTCGACATGGAGGATTGTATCCTCCTGTGCAAGGGGGAGCGCCATCAGCAATCCTGTGGTGAATTGCGAACTTACAGAACCTTCTACAGTAGTTTCCCCTCCTTTGAGCGGGCCTTGTACCGTTATGGGGAGGCGCCCGTCGGATTCGGCCTTTACCCCGAGCTCCGAAAGAGGCTTTAGCATCATTCCGACCGGACGTTTCAGCATGGTTCCCTTGCCGGTTATCGTGATACGGCGGTCACTAAGGGCTGCTATAGGAGTGAATAACCTCGCAGCCAGCCCCGATTCGCCGGTATTTATGATGTCGGTTTCAGGTTTAAGGCCGCCTATAATTGATAAGGTGTGTGCGTCGAGTTGAACGGTTTCAGCACCCAGGTCACGGATAACACCGAGGGCATAGCGCGTATCGTCACAAAATTCGATGTTTCTTAATATGGATTCGCCTTCGCAAAGAAGAGCAGCGGCCATTGCCCGCTGGGCATAGCTCTTGGAACACGGAGGCTCTACGGCTCCGGATACTTCGCACCTGCCGACAGTTTTTTCCATTACCTGAGTTTGAAATCCTGTCCGAGATAAACCCTCCTTACTTCTTCGTCATTGGCCAGGTCTTCGGCAGTACCCGCCTTTAATATGTGTCCTTCGAAAAGGAGGTAGGTTCTGTCGGTTATATTGAGGGTCTCGTGAACGTTATGGTCGGTAATTATGACGCCTATGTTTTTATCCGTAAGTTTACCAACGATGTGCTGGATATCTTCTACGGCAATGGGGTCGACGCCTGCAAACGGCTCGTCGAGAAGGATGAAC
>CAKUKW010000228.1 GCA_934663885.1 uncultured Tidjanibacter sp. | reverse complement strand
GGTGAGGACTTTGCGCCGGATGATAGACTCACCCGGCTTGCCGGTACTGATCGAGATAGACGGAGGAGTGTCGGCAGCCAACGCCGGGGAGCTTTTCCAGGCGGGCTGTGACGTACTGGTTGCAGGCAGCGCGGTATTCGGGGCTCCCGATCCGAAGGCGGAAATAGAAAAGATGTTAAACGCGGAAATGTAGGCGCCAATGGCAGAAAGAAAGAACATTAAACAGATACAAGGCTCCGGCGAAAGATGGAGGATACGCGACTATTTACTTCAGTTATCGGTTGTTGTCATTGGTATACTGATCACCTTCCAGGGCTCGGCATGGATAGAAAGGACCTCCCAGCGTAGGGCGTTAACCAACACCATGAGTATGGTGAGGGAAGAGTTGGCCGACAATCTCGCAGGGCTGGATTATATAAAAAGTACGCTGGAGTCCGACTTCGAGGCCGCGGCTAACTTACTGCGACACTCCTACCGCCCGGACGAAGTCCCCGACCAAATCCTGGCGGACTATTTTCCCGTGATGCTGCAGACCCGCAACTTCAGATTACCGTCGAATTCCTTCGAGGTGTTAAAAAATTCGAATCAGACACAGGCCATAAAAAATAAAGAGCTGCTTCGCAACCTTTTCGACAGATATGAAGATATCGGGTTCGTGATGAGTAACGTCGACACGTATTACAGGAAGAAGGGAGCCGGTATGGAAGATCTGCTTACCAGAACTGACAGCGAAATGTATGAAGAAGGTTTCCGTGGAAATTTTAAACCGTATTTTACGGAGTATACGAAAAATGTTTCCACGCGTAATTTCCTTATCAGCACTGCGAACGGCAATTATTCATACCTCATCACATCGATAGACGACCTGATGGAGGGCATACTAAGTGTCATAGGCCAAATAGACTCGGAATTTAAACCCGGGAAAGACCGGAGGCCTCTCCCGGTAAATCAGGAAACCGATGCGATTATAGATGGGGAATAGGACGCTGAAACAGGATGGTGGACGGGCTGTGAGGAGTGCAGGCCATTGAAACGTATATCTAAACGTTCAGGCATGACAACTCGCGAACGGAAATAAAAGATGAAGAAAGACAATAAAAAACATATATCGGGATCCGGCGGACACCCCAGAAAATGGCGTGGCGGAGACGCCTTGCTCCAACTGACTATAGTCATCGCCGGAATTCTAATAACTTTCCAGGGAACGGCATGGATAAACCGTACCGCGCAGAAGCGCGAGGTACGCAAGATACTGGTCATGGTGGAGGACGAACTCATGCAGAACCTGCAGGAACTCGAAACAGCAACCGGATTTGTGGAGAGCGAACTGGCAGGAATGGATTTTTTTGCTCGCTACATGGATGATATATACGTCGCGCCTATCGACAGCGTTAACCTGTTCCGTGGGGTTCTCGGTTCGGGGCCTTCATTCGGCTACAGCTCCAACGCCCTCGAGGTATTGAAAACCTCAACGGCCTCGATAAACGTCATGGATAAAGCCCTGTTAATGGAGGTTTTCATATCTTACGATAAACTCGACAAGGCTCTGAGTTCGCTGAATTATTATTACACCAATAAATTCGACATGGTCGGGGAGTTCTATTATGCTACCGAAAGGGAAGTCATAATGGAAATGACGCGGAACAAAAACTATTATCCGTACATCGAAAAATACCTGGAGAATGTGGCGACCGGCAACCTCGTCCTGAACGCGGAAATCAACCTTAACAGCAAAATGAAACTAATCGAGGAAGCGAGACTCCACTTTATCGAAACGATAGGTGCGATCGAAAACTATACCGACGGGAAATGAAAAGCCGAAGGTAAACGAGACGGGGCCGCAGCATAACCGGCCAGGATTCAGTTGCCGCAGACAACATATTAATTTAAATCGGCATGGAAGAAAAGAACGATAAAACCGCGGACGGGCCCAAAAAAACCGTCGCAGGAAAGAATTTCCGTACCTCCTCTAAAAAATGGCGGGCGGGAAGTTTTTTCATGCAACTCGCGACAGTGGTTATCGGTATCCTTATTACTTTTCAGGGAAGCGCGTGGGTGGAAAGGAATTCACAGCGCAACCAGATGAAGAAGATACTTGAAAATGTGGTTAGCGAAATGAATACAAATCTAATTAGGATGGAATACGACTCCCGGCAGGTGAAACGTGAACTCGCGGCCGCCGAATTCTTCTCGCGCCATATCAACGACCTGCGCGGAGCCCCGGCCGACAGTGTAGATATCCATATCCGCGGTCTGGAAAATAACATGAGGTTTTTTGTGATTTCCGACGCCCTGGAAGTTCTTAAAGCATCTGCTACCTCCGTCAAAGTTATAGACAAGGAATTGCTGCAGGATATTTTCGCATTATACAACTCTACGGAATTGCTCTATTACAATCTGAACCATTATTTCGGAGATAAAGGTAAACTTCTTGCTGAATTTTATGCGTCGAACGATATCGATATTACGCGAAACGCAAGGGAGAATCCTTATACATACATAGGTAAATACTACGGCACTCCCGCCACACGTAATTTCCTTTTTATGACACAATTCCTCCTGAAACCCAACCTGTCGGGACTTGAAATGATAGTGGAGGAGTACGGGAAAACGATAGAAATTATTAACGAATACATAAGCGGTAATCTAAAGAGCCGCACAAAATAATAAAAATGATCTTTCCCCTAAACCCGACATTATTAACCTAAAAACTATTACTGATATGAACGCAACAATTAAACCGGCAGATAAAAGCACAAAAAATTCCAGGGGATGGATGTCCGTAACTTCTCTCATAATTTCTATTACAACTTTGGGGATAATAGCCTTCAAACTTTTTAAATTTGATCCATCTTCAACCGAATCTTTTATAAGTGTTTTAGTAGCCCTTCTCGCCTTGTGTGTCACATTCGTACTCGGATTCCAGATAGTCAACATATTAGACATCAAGGAAAGTGCCAATCAAATTAAAAAATTCGAACAGGAACTGGAGTCGACCAAAAAAGAACTTTTTACATTTCAGCACGAAATGAAAGCGGATCATTACAATGCAATCGGAATAACATGTTTAGATGGCAAAAATTACATATTAGCATTGTGTTGTTTTTTGAAACAGATTTATCATGCATTAAAATGTGATTATATGAAAGGGATTGAAGATGGTATTCATAATTCTCGCGTAGTTTTAGAAGAGTGGGAGAATTTTGGAGTATATGACCCTAATAATTGTGTTGATA
>CAKUKW010000227.1 GCA_934663885.1 uncultured Tidjanibacter sp. | reverse complement strand
CGCATACTCGTACGGTAAAGGTAAGCGCCGCAGTGGGGACAATGTATTTCAACGGCTTCGATAACTGATGCCATCAGCGGGTCGGGTTAATTTTAATGATTGGGAGCCTGTTCAATGATTATCCGCTAAATCTGTTCTACGTCTCACGCGGGCTCTCCTGATATCCTTCCCTTTACATACCTTAATGATATGCGTCGGATAAAATAAAATCACCCCGCAAAAGATCATAACATTTCTTACCAATAAAATTTAAACGGACTCCGAAAGTACAAAGATAGTGAAAGCCGAATGGGCAAATCAAGCTGGCTTGAATTTGTCAGAGGCGCATCCTGTCTAAGCGGCGTCTTTTTGCCGCAAAGATAACAAAAGTCGGGAGCAAAAGCGGAATTTCGCCTCTGTTTTTCAGGGTCGCATACTATAATTGCCGGGAGGCCACCGATGGCAGTTTTTAAATTACGCAGTAATTTTTTAACTTTGCACGCTTACATTTAATAAAAGCAGAAATATTTTAAAAGCCGCCTTAATGCGGCACGACAAATTCTAAGGAAATGTTTGAGAATTTAACCGACAGGCTGGAGAGGTCGTTCAAGATACTCAAAGGCGAAGGCAGGATCACCGAAATCAATATAGCCGAAACCCTCAAGGAGATAAGGCGCGCGCTGATCGACGCCGACGTAAACTATAAAGTCGCCAAATCCTTCACTGACGAGGTGAAACAGAAAGCCCTGGGCTCCGACGTTCTCACGTCGGTCAAGCCGGGGCAGATGATGACCAAGATTGTCCGCGACGAGCTCGCCCTGCTGATGGGAGGCACCGCAGTGGATATCAACCTCGAAGGAAGGCCCGCCGTCATACTTATCGCCGGCCTCCAGGGCTCCGGTAAGACGACGTTTTCAGGCAAGCTGGCCAGCCTGCTCAAGAGTAAGCGCGGAAGGGGCGTCCTTCTCGTGGCAGGCGACGTTTACCGTCCGGCGGCGATAGAGCAACTCAAAATATTGGGCGAACAGGTAGGTGTCGAGGTTTATACCGAAGAGGGTAACATGGACCCCGTGCAGATAGCCGAGAACGCCATTAAATATGCAAGGGGCAAAAACATCAACACGGTAATCGTAGATACCGCCGGCCGCCTTGCGGTCGACGAAGCAATGATGAAGGAGATAGCGGCCATCAAGGAGGCCGTCAAGCCTTCGGAGATACTTTTCGTAGTCGACTCCATGACAGGGCAGGATGCGGTAAATACGGCTAAGGAATTCAACGAGAGGCTCGACTACGACGGGGTCGTCCTCACCAAGCTCGACGGCGATACCCGCGGCGGAGCGGCGATATCGATCCGCTCGGTCGTTAACAAGCCACTGAAATTCATATCCTCCGGCGAAAAAATGGATGCCCTGCAGGTGTTCCATCCCGAGCGTATGGCCGACCGCATACTCGGCATGGGCGACGTGGTCTCTTTCGTTGAGCGCGCGCAGGAACAGTTCGACGAAGAGGAGGCACGGAAGTTGAAAAAGAAAATAATCAAGAACCAGTTCAACTTCAACGACTTTCTCGACCAGATTAACCAGGTCAAGAAAATGGGCAACGTGAAAGACCTTATGGGCATGATCCCCGGAGTTGGCAGGCAGTTGAAGGACGTCGACATTCCCGACGACGCTTTCAAGCAGACCGAGGCTATAATTCACTCCATGACTCCCGCGGAGAGGGAAACCCCGGAGATAATAAATCCCAGCCGCAAGCAAAGGATAGCTGCCGGCAGCGGCACCTCTCTCGTAGAGGTTAACCAGCTCCTGAAGCAGTTCGAGCAGACCCGCAAAATGATGAAAACCGTCGCCAGCGGCAAAATGCAGGGGGCGCAGGCCCGCAGGCGCTAAAAGGAGCGCGCTGTAAAGCCATGCGTTACGCCATGTAAAGAAATCATTATTAAAAAACAGAATACAAGAAAAAGGCAGGCACTAAACCTGTCTTTTTCTTCATCCGCACATTTGAATTACAGCATTTTGTTTACCTTTGTATATTAGACTGATAAAAAATAACTTTATTCATTAAAACCGGCCTATATGAAAAAAACGATTTTCGCCATCCTTCTCGCCATCCTTTCACTGGCGGGATGTAAATCCAAAACAGCTTATGAGATCGTCGGTACCATGCCCGACTCTACTTTCAACGGCTCGACCGTTTACCTCTACGAATCCGCCACCCGCGAGATCATCGACAGCGCCGTGGTGGAGAACGGCATGTTCGACATCAAAGGCGAGGTAACCAACCCTGCCCTGCATTATATTTTAGCCGGCAGGACCGCCAACTACCTTATTCTCGAACCGGGAGTCATAACTGCCGACATGGGCAACAGGACTGTCACCGGTACTGCACTGAACGAAAAGTACGAGGCATTCAGCGCCGAAAATAAAAGATTGCAGGAGGAAGTCCAGGCGGAATGGCAGCGCATAAGGGCGACAGAAGGACTGGAAGAAGCAGAAATTAATAAATTGATGGAAGAGGCCCATGGGAAGTATGAGGAGAAATATATTCCGCATGTCCGGAAATATTTCGAGGAAAATACGAACAACGCCGTGGGAACCGTTGCGTTCACCTATTTATCCTATGAGCTCGAACCTGAAGAAATAGAAGAACTTTATGCAAAGGCGGGCGAGAACGTCAGGAACGACAAGTCCGTCAAGCAGATAATGGAAAGGATACAGAACATGAAAAACACAGCGGAAGGCAAGCCTTTTGTCGATTTCAACATTGAGAACGGCAACCCCGACGGAACCAGTGTTTCGCTGTCCGACTACGTAGGTAAAGGCAAATACGTCCTGGTCGATTTCTGGGCTTCATGGTGCGGCCCTTGCATAGCAGAGATCCCCGTCCTTGAAGAAGTTTATAAGAAACACGCGGGCGATAAATTCGATATTCTTTCCGTAGCCGTCTGGAACGAACGTGCTGACACGGAAAAAGCTCTGGAAAAATATAAATTCCCATGGCCGCAGATACTCGATGCGCAGAGCATACCGACCGAGCTTTACGGTATAGAGGGCATCCCCCACATCATCCTTTTCGGCCCCGACGGCACCATCGTAAAGAGGGGACTGAGGGGTGAGGAACTCAAGAAAACCGTAGCCGAAGCAGTAGAGAAGCAGTAAAATAGAGCGGTATCACGGATAAGTAATAAAAAATGGCAGCCCCCGACGGGGGCTGCCATTTTTTATCGAACCGGCGGTATTACATTATCTGAAAATTTATAGGCCCGTTGTAAG
>CAKUKW010000226.1 GCA_934663885.1 uncultured Tidjanibacter sp. | reverse complement strand
TCGTTACCCCGTTGGCAAGCAGGAGCGCTATGCCAGGCCATATAAAATCGTTGAAAAATATTTCGGATAACGGGAGCCTGCGGAGCAGAGGAAGCATGGGAGTCATCCCGAACATTTCGCCCGATGGGGACAGGAACATCATAGCCGCCCCCAGAACAGCGCCCAATCCAATAAAAATGCTCCAGAATATCTGTATTTTCCTGATAGTAGATGTCTTTGTCTTTTTCATTCTTCGCCATCCATTATTTCCCACTTATGTTTCTTCATATTCACATTTCCGGAGCGGGTGAAAGTAACCCCTTCCATTTCCAGTAATCCCCGTTGCCCAGGCCAGTTCGGAGCGGTACGGCCCTGGCTGTTGACCACCCTGTGGCACGGGATATCGCGTCCGCCGGGAGCGCCCCAGACGGCCCGTCCCACCATACGCGAGTTCTGCGGACGCCCCATCATAGCCGCGACGCCGCCGTAAGACAACACTTTTCCGGGAGGTATCTGTTCTACGACGGAATAAACTTCCTCGAAGAACGGGTTTCCGTTATTAATGAATTTCATATTATTTCTGGCACCCGGGACAGTAATATATGGCTCCGCCCATGTAATTTTCTTTCATAATTATATCGCCGCAACGTACGCAGTTTTCCCCCGCGGTATCCTTTGAAAGGAATGGTTTATATCCCCCGGGCTTTCGGAAAAGATCGGTTTCACTGTTTCTGCCACCCATAGCGGTCATTTCCGAAAGGGTTGACTTTATCGCCCCGTACATTTTCATTCTTTTCCCTTCGGACAACTCTTTGATTTTCGTTTTCGGATGTATGCCTGCATTGTAAAGGATATCCTGCAGGACGCCGTTGCCCAGCCCGGGTATCGTTTGTCCGGTCGCAAGGAAAGCTTTGGCGCTTTTGGCCGGTGCCTCCGGCGCATTTATCAACCCGGTAAAATATTCCTCCGTAAAATTATCGGATAGTACCTGGGGCTTGTTACGAGCCGCCTCGTAGTATTCCCATAGGCCTGCTTCGAAACTATCGCCGTTGAATACCAGAATCCCGCCGTACATTCTTATCGAAACGATAAGGCAGCTTTCGTCGTCGAAGCCCAGCAGGAACTGGTGCTTGGTGGGAAGTTTCTCTCCCGGCTCTAAATATGAAAGGTTTACGCCGTCAGTAAATACAATGTGAGCCTCTTCTGCTGCCAAATCCACCATACCGCCGTATGAAACCGCTCCTGTAATCTTTTTGCCAAGCAGTAATCCCTCGTATCCTTCGGGATCTCCGCTGAAAAAGGCGAACTTATGCGGGGTAAAAGACGTAACTACCGCTTCGATACGTTTGCCGCGTACGGTCTTGCCGAGTTGTGCCGCCAGATTCAAGGCTTCGGGAGCTTCTATCATTTTTTCTGAATTTTACAGTTATAATGTTCCAGGAAAGTTTGCGTTCCTTTTTCTGCGATAAAAAGCTGGTTGGCTATAAGATCCTGTCCGTACTTTATCCATGATTCCGCGAAACGGCGGAAACGGTAGCAGGGAAAATTGCGGCATTCATGGCAGAGGGATATGCCCCGCTTTGAACAGCACTGATGGAAAGATTTGCATCTTTCGCATTTTCCCGGATTACGCTCCGCTCCGGAGCAAGGTTTCCTATCCCTGGTATACACCGGACAGCCTCCGCAAAAGACACCGCAGGGCGGGATCCTGCCTTCATATCGTTTTACGTTTTCCATTCAGAAAAGGCTGGGTTGCGGTTCAGGCGGGAGAGGATTGATTTTGCCTCGACGGATTCCATCATTGTCCGTTTATATCACTTCTGCCATCTCTTCAGCGTGGGGAAGAATTTCATCATTTCCGCCCGCGCTTCTTCCTTATCGTATTGTTTCGGGCTGTCCCTGTTAAACTCATCGAGATATTCGAGGTTATGTTCTATCATCTCTTCCATGGTAACGTCCTCAGTGAATTCTCCCAACGCGAAACAATAGTTGCAGTAATCTTCATTGCGGCTCTCGTCGGCGTTCGTACCGTACAGGCCTGGATCGCCCAGGGGCATTCCGCAACATTGGCATATTTGTTTTTCCATATCGATAAATTGTGGTGATTATAGAATATAACTTGGAGTCCAAATATACGATATTTACCTTTAAAAGTGGCAATAGCCGACGTTTAATGTCGGTAAATTTTGTGTGATTTATAAAAATTGTATTACCTTCGCAGCCAAATTATGCATCGCATGTTTCAGTTCCATAACACGAAAATCGCAATCTTCCGGGTGAGGTAATACTCACCCTATGGCTATTGTGCCATTTTGCCGCGTAACCTCGGTTTATATCCGCGCGGTGGGTTTCCTTAATGATTTTAACGTTTTTTCCGTGCGTCCGTTACTCGCATGGAGCTAAAACCATGAGTTATGCAAAACTGGAAAAAAACTTTCGCATTTATATGGACCGGGCAGTTCATGTCCATCCTCACAAGCATTACCGTTAATTTCGCCGTTATCCTTTGGATAACTTTCGAGACCGGTTCGGCCGAAATGCTGGCCTATGCCGCTGTCGCGGCTATGCTGCCGCAGGCGCTGCTGGGGCCGGTCAGCGGCGTTTTCATCGACCGCTGGAACCGTAAGCGCACTATGATAGCGGCCGACTCTTTCATCGCTTTCTGTACTTTGATACTGGCGGTGCTTTTCTGGCTCAATGTCGCGCAGATGTGGCATATATTCGTGCTCCTTGCCCTGCGTTCGGTAGGAGCGGCATTCCACGCGCCGGCTATGCAGGCATCGGTGCCGCTTATCGCGCCGAAAGACCAGCTTACAAGGGTGGCTGGCATAAACCAGATGATCAATTCGGTCGGCAATATCGCCGGACCTGCACTCGGCGCGCTGCTTATAGTAAATTTCAAGATGCAGTACGTGCTGATGATAGATATCGCGGGAGCGGCCTTCGCGTGTATTTCATTGCTGTTCGTAACTATTCCGAATCCCGAAAAAAGTGCGGATAAAGTTCGCAACGTATTCCGTGAAATGAAAGAAGGGGTCATGACGGTGCTGAAGAACCGCGGACTGAGCTGGGTATTCTTTTTCTCAGTGCTTGTCACCTTATTCCTTATGCCTGTCAGCGTCCTCTTCCCGCTAATGACTACGCAGCACTTCGGCGGCGGCGAATACCAGGTCAGCGTCATAGAGATAGTATGGGGTGTGGGGGCCCTTATCGGAGGGGCAATAATGGGAGCCAAGGTATATAATATAAACAAGGTTATATTGCTAAGCATATCTTACC
>CAKUKW010000225.1 GCA_934663885.1 uncultured Tidjanibacter sp. | reverse complement strand
GTCGAATAAGATGTCGTATGTGTCGTTTCCGTCGAAATCGTTCGACGGATCGGCTTTCAGTATCAGTCGTACCAGATCGGTCGTCTGTCCCTCGTAACTTGGGTAAAGCACCTTTCCGAGCGTTTGGTCGCTAAGTTCTATGACAGGCTTCCGTCCTGCAGCCAACTTAAGCACCATCAATGAGGCATTGAGAGTATTTGTTGCCTGTTCATTTGTTCCGTAGTAGGGCCGGAAGTTGATTGTTGCCGCGTAATCGAACTCTTCGCAGTCGCTGAAGCCATTCTCAAAAGTGTAGTGCCCGTTACTGTCCGACACGCTGAACAAGTAAGTGTTGTCACTGTACGGCAGTCCTTTTACCGTAAGGTTTATGACATTATTATTAAGGATCATGGGGATAGCTATCCTTTCCTTCGTGCTTCCTTCCAGGTAGGTGTCGCATAATGTCCCGTGAAAGAGCAGCGGCAGATCCCCGCGTATACATTTATCGTCCGGTAACGACAGTCTAAGGCACGATTCCATCCTCCTCCCAGCTTTCCCGTCATGGTTGTCGCATTCGCCGGATACCGTATATGGTTCACCCGGATTGAACCATACGACAAAACTGTAAGTTCCCCTGTCCAACGTGAAGTCAGTCATGTATTCCTTGTTGAAAACCGGGGCGTCAATCGTCCATGTCCTTACGAACCGGTCATCGTCATCGTAAATATATAATACGGCGTTTTTGATATCCCCGTCCCGGATGGCGATCTTTCCCCGCGTATAGTCGACATAAGTAAAACTTACGCTCAGTGCGGCGGCACAATTACTCCTGTCGTACCTGATGCAGGACGATGCTCCGTAAACGAACATACATACCAGTATGAAAAGGGGGTATTTCATTTTTTCTCGATAATGGGTGCCCGGCCCAAGTCGACCGGCCCGGTGAATTACATGTGTGAATCAAATTATGCGGCTGAAGGAACGGGTAGGGAGCTGTCCTTGCGGCAGGAGGGATCCGCTGAATCCCCCTGCCACAGGATAGTTCTTGGCATGGCCGCGCATTCGCCCGCGAGGGACAGGATTTACGGTTCCAGCTCGTAGTCCGCAAGTACGGGAGTGTTCCAGAACAATACGTCGACGCTCACTGTAATCGAGGTATTGTCATCGGGAGTCGCATCGGGCGGGTATACGTCGGGAGTCGGTTTGCCGGGGGCTACCATGCGTGTAATGTTGCATTTGTAATAATCGTTTCTCAAGACGTCCCACTTGTCGGTGGTGCCAGGTTTGTTCAGGAACATATCCCAATAGCAGTATCCGCTGGCGAACGTAACGATTTCGGCGTCGCTGTTATCCTCCGAGTAGAGCTGTGCGACGGCCTCGTCGAAGAAGTATGCCGAAGGCCCGCCTATAACCGGGGTTACGGACCAGAAAGTCCTCGGGGCGGTTATACCTTCGAGTGTAGCTGTTGAAGTTTTGTAGCTTCCCGCCTGGTCGTCCACATAGATGTTTTCCGGAATAAATGTGGCGCGTACGGTAACGCGGGTTATTTCTTTCTTGGTTTTGCCCTCAGACGTGTTTTCAGAAGCATAACGGGGGAAATAGTCGTCCACCCCGGGATTTGAGATCGCAGCCAGATCCAGCACCTCCACATAATCCGTTGTTATCGCCTGCGAGAAATCGCCTGCTGCGTAGCTTCCGACAGCCCAGTTGGGGTCTTTGTAGGGATCTTCTCCCTGGATAAGGAACGATTTAAGATTGAAGTTGTTGACGGCGAAAGTTATATTCCCGAGTTTGCCGTCGACACCGCTCTGCTCCATCGTGGCCGATTTGGAAACGGTAATTTTAGCTACAAGCCTCTGCACTTTGACGGTGATATTGTTGGCCGCGTCCGTGTCGTCCTCTACGAATACGCTCTGTACGCCCTCGGTGCTGAACATCGGCAGACCGTTGGCAACGGTGGTCATTTGCTCGCGTGAAAGAGTTCTGACAGCAGTGGAAAGCTCGCTCATCGGCTTATTGTTAAGTTCGGCGACAAGGTCCGCAGGAAGATTGATGCCTACGAAAACGCTCCTTGAACCGGTAGTCGTTTCGATCTTGGAGGCTGCCGAGTATGTGTACTTGTCTTCATTGGAGCCCGAAGCCGCCTGGGTGAAATCCGACGCGGTCAGAGCAGTGTGGGATAGAAAGTATCCGCTTCCTGTGTAAATGAATACGTCCACCGTTTTAATCCCGGCTTCGCCCTCGGTTGCATTGGGATCTGCCGTGGCGCGTGTTTCGCCTTTGGGGAAAGTCAGCGAGACAGTCATAAAAGTCTGTTTACCCTCGGTTTCCTGATTCCGGGGATCGCCTTTATCATTGCTGCAGCCCGCCAGGCTAATGCCCGCAACCGCACATGCAATGAACATTGCATAGTAAAATTTGCTTTTCATAATTGAACAGTAAAAGTTGGTTAAAAAAATAAATTAAGTATAAAAAACGGTTCGTGTAAATTTGTGTGAATATGTGGTTACAATTGGTGGTGTTTTAAATCTCTGGTTTAGGGACTTGAATCAAAAAAAGTGCCATTAAATCGAAGCGTGTCAAATTATGAGTATTTTTCTCTTCTATGGGTCAGCACGTTGACTCTTGGAATCCAAGGAAAACAGCCTTACGGTATTTTGTAATCCGCAGAGAGGCCTGATTTGTTTTTTGTAGCTGTAAGCGAAATTTTAAAAAAGCCGCCGCTTCAGACTCCATGTTTTATCGCGGCTTAATACCACAGGATACATAATAATCATTAGCCGCTGTTCCCTCTGGAACAGCGGCTAATGATCCGGGAACCGGTGGGGCCGCCCGTTATGGTTCAGATGACTTTTACCCTGTCAGGGTGTTTGCGCATGAGGCGTACCTGGAAGAAGAGCAGCGTTCCCGCGAGAAGTGCGGCCGCGACGTCCGCTATCGGGAAACTCATCCACACTCCCATAGTCCCGTAGCGGGGCGGCAGTAGCGCCAGCATCGGCACCAGGAACAGAAGCTGCCTGGTCATTGAGAGCACTATCGCCTTCTGCGGCTGACCGATATACTGGAAGAAGTTCGACGACACTATCTGGAAACCTACGATGGGGAACGCGAGTATCGTGATGCGGAGGCCCTGCTCCGTAACGGCTATCAGGGTGGGGTCGTCGGTGAACATCTTCGCCACTGAGGCGGGGAAGAACTGCCCCAGAATGAAACCGACCGTCATTACGCACACCGCGCTTGTTATCGTCAGTCGCAGGGCTTTAAGCACGCGGTCGAACTGCCTCGCACCGAA
>CAKUKW010000224.1 GCA_934663885.1 uncultured Tidjanibacter sp. | reverse complement strand
CCGGGATGCCACCGAAAAGGTTATTACAGGAACTGAAGGACTTACAATACAGGAGTTGACCGCCTCGTTGGAGGATGCAGGTTACCCCTGGAGTCAGGATCAAGTGAAGACGATGCTGGCCGTGGGCGAGGCCGAAGGGTTGATCTGTAACGGCCGTGAAAAGGGCCGGAAACATACTTATGCCCTTCTCGATGAGCGCGTGCCCACTGCTGCAGGAATTTCGAAGGAAGAATCCATGTCGCGTCTTGCCTTAAAATATTTCCAGAGCCACAGCCCCGCCTCCCTCGAGGATTTCGTTTGGTGGTCGGGCATGTCGGGAGCTGAGGCAAAGGCCGCCGTCGGGTCAATCGCCGGCGAGTTGGTGACGGACAGGTATGAGGGTCAGAAACTATATGTACACCAGTCGCGCATTAAAGAGAGCATTCCCGACGGCGATGTGCACCTGCTTCCGCCATACGACGAATACCTTATCAGTTACAGGGATAGGACCCATGTACTTGAGCCCAAACACAGCTCGAAGGCGCACAACAATTTCGGAATATTCCATCCTGTTATATTATACAAGGGCAGGATTGTCGGAAATTGGAAAAAAGTCACCAAAAAAGGAGGTATTGAAATCGAGACCACATTTTTCAATACGGCAGGCGCACCAGGCAAAAGAAAAATGCAGCAGGCGATTGACCGGTATTTGGATTTTCTAAAAGAGTAATTGTTCTCTAAAAGGGTAGTTGTTCTCTAATTACGTGCAACCCCGGTTATTTAAGTTGCTTTTTATATGTGGCAATCTCCCTGAAGTCAGCCAGTTGTTCTTTACTGTCGAAATCAAGGATCAGGGGTATAAGCTTTCCTACACTTTCTCCTTTCCGGAAATTTTCTTTTACCGCGTCGCTTACGGGTAAATCGAAAATGCCGACACCGGTTTTCTCAGTAAAAAAGAAGCTGGTTTTTATGAAACCTTCCCAAATCGATAGCCAGAATACCGTTTTCTTCTTATTGACAGCCTTGAAAAGCCACGATTTACCGTCCTTATAATAACGCCATTCATACTCCAGGTCGAGTTCACCGCTCGCGATATTCACCAATTCAAGGTAAACTGGATAGAGTTCTGGGCCTAAAACACCCTTCAATACTTGATCGGTAGGTTCGATTGCCGCATCACGTAGGAGCATGGCCTGATTGTCTGTCTTCACAAATTGTAATGTTTTAATGGACGTATGTTTACTTTAGCTACTGATAAAGATAGCTATTTCCGGTTTCTTAAAAAATAGTATGAACAGGCATTTTTTCGAGCGGGTTGATATGTGCCGGGTTGCTCCTCTTCCATTAGCGGCAGAATGTAACTTAGGGGCCCGTATATATGAAGTGGACAATTCGACTGTTTTTTTCGAAATCAGGAAGGAGTAATAACTTAACATTATTTCTTACTTGCCGAGTCCATGCGTCCGGGGAACTGATTTGGCTGACAATAAGCTGTTCAGAAAGCCTCAACGCTGAAATAACAGGTATGAGAGGCTGCGGAAAGCCGGTTAAGCAATAATTTTTTAACAGATTACCGCCGGAATTAGTAGTTCCCGGCGGTAATCTGTTAATTGAGGTGGGTAAAAGCGACGGTTATTTCTTAACAATGGTCTCTTTGCGCTCCGTGCCGTTATAGCTAACAACTACATTGTACTTTCCTGCGGCAAGTTTGCTCACGTCGACTTCAGCGGGTTGCTTAGATCTCACAGATATGTCTTCATTCAAAGCCAGCGTCCCGGAAGAATAATCATACATCTTTACGCTTATATTACCCCTGAAGTCGTTGGGCATTCGGATATAAAGAATGTCTGAAACTGCCATGGGATACAATGTAACCGGTTGCGATTCGGGTACAAATGCAGTAAAGGAGGACGAAGCTGCATCTTTATGGTCTTTTGCGGTGACAGTAACCCGTACTTCGCCGGGGGTTTGCGATATCAAGGTCAGGTTCCCGCCGGTTATTGTTGCCGATACGATCCGGGACGCACCTAAGCTTACTTCATAAGAAATAGGATCATTGTCCGAATCACTGAAATAGTCGTTCAGGTTGAAAGAAACACTTTCGTTAAGTTTAAGGAAATGAACATCCGCAAACGGCTTAATAACCGAGGGCGGGGTATTGGCGAGTATCTCGTAAGGAAGGTTGTAGCTCGCCGATACTCCGATTTCATTTGTTACCTTGATCTCCAATACATATTTTCCTGCCGAAGCGAGACGCGCGTCGATATTAACCTGGAAGCCGTTATTGTCGGAATCTTTCTCTATTCCTATTGCATTGGACCGGTTTACCGCCGCTACGGTCCAGCCTAAACCTTCAGGTTCTACGACTTTAAAGTGGTACGTTCCTGTTTCAGAGCTCTTTAGAACTATATTGTCGATCTTGGGATCCATTGTTATCCGGGGCGGATTGTCGGCGACTATTTCATATACAAGATCGTAATCCGAATATGAGCTGCGCTGGTCCGTTACCCTGATTGTCAGCGTATAATTACCTACGGGCGAGTTGGATCCCGTGATATATACCTGGAATCCGCTGTTATCGGAATTTTTAGTTACTATCGCACCCGGAGTGCTGTTCAATGTAGTTACCGTCCAGCTATGCCCTTCCGCATCGACCACGGTAAAATAATATGTTTCGCTTTCCGAATTTCTCAAAACTATATTATCCACATACGGATCCATAGTTACCTGGGGCGGAGTATTAGGGGTCGCGTTCTTCTCAGTGAAGGACGGCTCCGACCTGTTTCCGTACAGGTCGATACCTACCACCGCGATATAATAATAGTTACTTGCCTGAAGGCCTGTAATGGCATAGCTGATCTGATCTCCCACATTCAGGAACGGAGATACTCTGACCTTACCTTTAACTGGAGCGCTGGCAATGTTGTCGGCGGTGATCTGTTTGGTGTCCATGTAAACTATATACTCCCATGCGGCGTAAAGGTCGGGGTCGGAGGTCAGCGACCACGTAAGGTCGCATTTTGTCGACTCCCAGGCCGACTCCAGGTCGTTAATCTTCAGGGGAGGAATGCCCTGGTCGTCGTAAAGGGTTTTAGCGGCGTCGACATAGCCGGTACCCATTCTGCCAGCGTAAGATGGATTGTATTGATCTATATCGTGTACGGAGCTTAATAATCTTGACTTAAGCTGCGCGTTAGTGTAGCCTTTGCCTTTAGTCCCGTATTCCGATACCATCAGCGCGGCTATACCCGAAACATGGGGGCACGCCATCGAAGTACCCTGCATATATGCGTAGCGATTGTTTATGTCGGTGCTCAGTACCTGATAAGAATTCC
>CAKUKW010000223.1 GCA_934663885.1 uncultured Tidjanibacter sp. | reverse complement strand
GTTACAGTCCTCGACAGCACAGGGTGGTACACCAAGAAACCATCCAAAATACTCCTTGTGGCAGTGCGTAAGGCAGAATCCAGTGTCCTTCTCCAGAAAGTGAAGATGATAGACCCGGACGCGTTCATAACAATGGGCAGCGTCATGGGCGTCTACGGCAAGGGATTCGACATATTCCGCAAATAACAACCCGGTTCCGCTTATGGATGTAACGAAAATACCTTTCAACGAATTCATAGGCCTTGCTGCGTCTGACAAACCGGGTTATTTACTGATGCTGGCGGGTGAACCGGAATATTTAAACCACGTGGGCACCGTCCATGCCAGCGCCATGTTCGCTTTGGCTGAAGCAACGAGCGGCTCCTTTCTGTCATTCGAATTCAGGGACCTTGACGGAATAATGGCTGTAGTGCGAAAAGTGGAAACGCGTTACAGGAAACCCGCGTCGGGAAGCATTTATTCCAAGGCGGCTCTTTCCGGGCTCAAAGATGAAACCATGACAGAGTTTAAAGACAAGGGCCGGAGCATAATAAACGTCGCTGTGACCTTATACGACGATAACGATAACAAAATAATGGAATCCGTTTTCGAATGGTACGTAACAAAGCGATAACTCATTTGCGATTTATAACCAAATTGACAAATTATATAATAACTTTGCACTATTTCAATAGTATTTTCATATAAAATGAAAGAACCGAAACGATATCTTGTCACCTCCGCCCTACCCTACGCCAACGGCCCGATACATATAGGCCATCTTGCAGGCGTCTATATACCTTCCGACATATACGTGCGATACCTGCGCCTGCGCGGCCGCGACGTCGTATGGGTATGCGGCTCCGACGAACACGGCGTACCAATCACTATCAAGGCCCGTAACGAAGGCGTTACGCCGCAGGACGTGGTCGACAAGTACAATAAAATAATAAAGGAATCCTTCGAGGGTTTCGGTATATCGTTCGACATATATTCACGCACCTCTTCGCCCGTACATTACGAAACGGCGTCGCAGTTCTTCCTGGAGCTTTACGGCAAAGGGGAATTCATAGAGGACACCTCCATGCAGTTCTACGACGGGGAGGCCGGCATATTCCTCGCCGACCGCTACATCACCGGCACCTGCCCGAAATGCGGCGCGGAGGGAGCTTACGGGGACCAGTGCGAGAAATGCGGAAGCACCCTCAGCGCAATGGAGCTTATCAACCCCAAGAGCGCCGTATCGGGTTCGCAGCCCATCCTTAAAGAGACGAAACACTGGTACCTGCCGCTCGACAAATGGGAGCCTTTCCTGCGCCGTTGGATATTGGAAGACCACAAGGAATGGAAGGTTAACGTCTACGGCCAGTGCAAGAGCTGGCTCGACGGTGGTCTCCAGCCCAGGGCGGTCAGCCGCGACCTCGACTGGGGCGTACCCGTGCCGCTCCCGGGAGCAGATGGTAAAGTGCTCTATGTGTGGTTCGACGCTCCTATCGGTTACATTTCGGCCACCAAGGAACTCACCTCCGGCTGGGAAAAATACTGGAAGGATGAGGAGACAAAAATGGTACATTTCATAGGCAAGGATAATATAGTGTTCCATTGTATCGTATTCCCGTCCATGCTCAAGGCCCACGGTGGCTATATATTGCCGGATAACGTTCCCGCCAACGAATTCCTTAACCTCGAAGGCGACAAGATATCCACTTCGCGGAACTGGGCTGTATGGCTGAACGAATACCTCGAAGACATGCCCGGCAAGCAGGATGTTCTGCGTTACGTTCTCGCTGCCAACGCGCCCGAGACGAAAGACAACGATTTCACATGGAAGGATTTCCAGGCGCGCAACAACAACGAACTGGTAGCCGTACTCGGCAATTTCGTCAACCGCGCTCTTGTACTTACAGGCAAATATTTCGGCGGCGTGGCGCCTTCGGCCGGCCAGCTTACGGATTATGATCGCGAAACACTTGCCGAACTCCCAAAAATAAGGGAATCCCTCGAGAAGAACATCGAAACTTACCATTTCCGCGAAGCCCTCAAGGACGCAATGAACATAGCCCGCCTGGGCAACAAGTACCTTGCCGACACCGAGCCTTGGAAAGTCGTTAGGACCGACACGGCGCGCGTCGAAACGATACTATACGTATCGCTCCAGATTACCGCCAACCTGGCTATCGCGATGGAGCCGTTCATGCCTTTCTCTGCGGCCAAACTGATAGATATGCTGGGTGTCACGAAGCTCTATTGGGATCAACTGGGCAGCGCCGACATCATAAAAGCGGGACACAGGATAGGCGAACCGAAGCTCCTTTTCGAAAAGATAGAGGACGACGTAATAGAGTTCCAGTTGAAGAAACTTGAAGATGTAAAAGCGGCCAACGCGGCTGTGAATGCTCCCGTCGAACCGCAGAAAGATAGTGTCGCTTTCGATGATTTCGGACGCATGGATATAAGGGTGTCTACCATTCTCGCGGCGGAGAGGGTGCCTAAGACAAAAAAACTGCTGAAACTTACCGTGGATACGGGAATCGACAAGCGTGAAATAGTTTCCGGCATCGCCGAATACTATAACCCCGAAGATATCGTTGGTAAGCAGGTGCTGGTGCTGGTCAACCTCGCCCCGCGTGAGCTTAAAGGCATCACCTCGAGCGGAATGATACTCATGGCCGCCGACCCTGCGGGAAGACTGACGCTCATCGGGCCGGAAGGCAATATCCCCAGCGGCTCGACGGTAGGATGATACACAATGTGGAAATGTGCAGATGTGAAATTTTTAATCAAAAAATAGGATAACGGAAGAAATTCCTTAAAACTTTATATAGTAATGAAAGATATTAAATGGTCAGAGCTTGGTTTTGCATACACCAAAACCGCTTATAACGTCCGCTGCGAATGGCGTGACGGCAAATGGGGCGACGTCTATGTTACGGACGACGAGAACGTTCACATCCACATGGCTTCCACCAGCCTGCATTACGGCCAGGAAGTTTTCGAAGGCCTTAAGGCTTTCATGGGCAAGGACGGCAAAGTACGTCTTTTCCGCGTGGAGGAAAACGCGAAGAGGATGATCAATTCGGCCGACTACCTAAAAATGGCCGCTCCTTCGGTCGAACTTTTCACCGAAATGTGCGTAAAGGCCATACAGCTCAACGCCGATTTTATTCCTCCCTACGGCACGGGGGCGTCGCTTTATCTCCGTCCCATGCTTATCGGCATAGGGGCCCAGGTAGGTGTAAAACCTTCGGCGGAATATATGTTCGCCGTTTTCGTAACCCCGGTAGGCCCTTATTTCAAGGAAGGGTTCAACGCCATCAAAGTGATGATCGACCGCGACCACGACCGTGCGGCTCCCAAGGGAACCGGCCATGTGAAAG
>CAKUKW010000222.1 GCA_934663885.1 uncultured Tidjanibacter sp. | reverse complement strand
TGAGAGACATCATAGGAGACGTTTTGAAAGTGTGCGGAATGGCAAAAACAGCTCAATTCCTTGATGATATAAAGGACATGGGTTACCAGATGGCGTTCCGTGGCGGACTTTCTTTCAACCTCGACGCTGTCCTCATACCTAAGGAGAAAGAAAAACTCGTTAACGACGGCTACGAAAAGGTGGACGAGGTTTACGAGAGCTACAATATGGGATTCATCACCAACAACGAGCGTTACAATCAGGTCATCGATATCTGGACGCGTGTGAACTCGGAGCTTACTGAAACGGTTTCGAAACAGCTGGAAAAAGACCAGGACGGCTTCAACCCCGTGTTCATGATGCTCGATTCGGGCGCCCGCGGTTCGCGAGAGCAGATTCGGCAGTTGTCGGGTATGCGCGGTCTTATGGCAAAGCCTCAAAAGTCTGGGGCTGAAGGAGGCCAAGTAATAGAAAACCCGATCCTTTCGAACTTCAAGGAGGGCCTCTCGGTGTTAGAGTACTTCATATCTACGCACGGTGCGCGTAAAGGTCTCGCAGATACCGCCCTCAAGACAGCTGACGCGGGTTACCTGACACGCCGACTGGTGGACGTAGCTAACGACGTCATTGTCAATGAAGAGGACTGCGGGACGCTCCGCGGTCTGACTGCGACCGCAATAAAACGCAACGAAGCTGTGGTACAAACCCTGTATGAAAAAATACTCGGGCGTACTGCACTAAACGATGTCGTAGATCCCCGTACCGGCGACATTATCGTCGAAGCGGGACAGGAGATCGACGAGACTGCCGCAGACATAATAGAAAAATCTCCGCTCGAGCAGATCGAGATACGTTCGGCGCTCACATGCGAAGCACGCAAAGGAGTCTGCGCCAAATGTTACGGGCGTAACCTCGCCACGGGCCGCATGACCCAGAAAGGTGAAGCTGTCGGTGTCATAGCGGCGCAGAGTATCGGCGAGCCGGGTACGCAGCTTACGCTCCGTACGTTCCACGTCGGCGGTGTGGCCAGCGGATCGGCCGTAGACCACCAGATCGTTGCCCGCTATTCAGGCAGGCTGGAGATTGACGACCTTAAAGTGATTCCCCATAAGGACAAGAACGGCAACATGACCAACATCGTCGTCAGCCGCCTGTCCGAGATGAGGATTGTAGACAAGAATACGGGCCTTACACTCTATACCCAGAACGTTCCATACGGAGCCTCGCTGTTCAAATTCGACGGGGAAGAAGTGAAAAACGGCGACGTGATCTGTGAATGGGATCCGTTCAACGCCGTTATTATATCCGAATACGACGGTAAGGTCAACTTCGAGAATGTCATCGACGGCGTTACCTACCGCGACGAATCGGACGAACAGACCGGCCTCCGTGAGAAGGTCGTTATCGAGAGCCGCGACAGGACGAAAAACCCCGTTATCAGGATTCTTGACGCGGAAGGCATCGAAGTCAAGCAGTATAACCTGCCTGTAGGTGCGCACATCGTGGTAAAGGAGAACGCCAAGATCAAGGCGGGCGATACGCTCATCAAGATACCCCGTGCGTTCGGCAAGGCAGGCGACATCACTGGAGGTCTTCCGCGCGTTACGGAGCTTTTCGAGGCGCGCAACCCGTCCAATCCGGCAATCGTGTCGGAGATCGACGGTGAGGTCACCTTCGGCAAGATCAAGCGCGGTAACCGTGAGATAGTCATTACGTCGAAGAGCGGCGAAGTACGCAAGTACCTCGTGCCCCTTACGCGCCAGATACTCGTGCAGGAAAACGATTACGTAAAAGCGGGAATGCCGCTTTCGGACGGAGCCATCACCCCTGGCGACATTCTCGCCATACAAGGCCCCACGAAAGTTCAGGAATATATTGTGAACGAGGTACAGGAAGTATACCGCGGACAGGGCGTGAAGATCAACGACAAGCACTTCGAGATAATCGTGCGCCAGATGATGAACAAGGTGCAGATACAGGATCCGGGCGACACCCGCTTCCTCGAGGAGCAGATCGTCGACAAATGGGAGTTCATGGACGAGAACGACAAGCTTTACGATAAGGTAGTCGTTACCGATGCCGGAGATTCTCCGAACGTGCAGCAGGGTATGATAATTTCGGTGCGTAAACTGCGCGACGAAAACTCGGCCCTCAAGCGTAAAGACCAGAAACAAGTGGAGGTACGGGATATCATTCCCGCTACTTCCGACCAGATACTCCAGGGTATAACCCGCGCGGCGCTCCAGACGAGCAGCTTCATGTCGGCGGCATCGTTCCAGGAGACCACCAAGGTGCTCAACGAGGCGGCCATCCACGGAAAGACCGACCCATTGGAAAACCTCAAGGAGAACGTTATCTGCGGCCACCTTATTCCGGCCGGTACGGGAGTACGCGACTGGGACAGGATTATAGTGGGCTCCAAGGATGAGTACGACCGTATGGTTGCTCCCACGGAGCAGGACAGCCTGGCCCTCTAAAAGTCTTCCGATCATAAAAAATCCCGCTCCGGAAAAGAGCGGGATTTTTTATTGCCCGAGACCGTTAATAACAGATAGTTTTCTTATCCACTTTTTGCTTGTCCAAAAAGTGGAGCAAAAAAGACACCGATGTGGAAAAAAGCTAAAATCTTCACTCTGAAACCTAAAACGGACGCCTTCGCGGTTTGAAGCAATCAAACTCCTCCGTTTTTTAACGGTTTCTTTCGCTCGATTTCTTAACGCTTTTTTACTCGTCGGAATTTCAAAAAGGACGAATTAAATAGATCATATAAATTAATTATGGTATACTTACAACGAATAAGAATTTGATTGCCGCAAGCCGCAAGCGCGACCCTAAATGAAAAAGGCCGCACGGATAACCGGCGGCCTTAAAATAAAAAGGAAAAGTTAGCTATTTCTTTATATTTGGAAGCTCGAGCCCGTAGCCTTTCTGTTTGTCGAGCCTCTTGAGCCATATACCGAGAAGGAACGCGAGTACGCCCAGTGACGCGAATATCAGCATCGGCACGGTGTAATCGTACGTTGCCCCTTCAACACCCATACGGATCTGCTCCGAAACTCCGGGGTTGGTTTTGTTGAGAGCCGAACCGATGATTATCGGGAACAGCCAGAGGCCGATGTTCTGAATCCAGAAAATAACCGCATAAGCCGATCCCATATAACGGTTCTCTACCAGCTTGGGAACCGAAGGCCAAAGGGCCGCGGGAACGAGCGAGAAAGATACGCCGAGAATGATAATGGCGGTAAACGCGATCGCAGGCGTAAGCGGAACGAAAGCGAATACGAGGTGGCAGAGGATCATCAATACCGCCCCAATGATAAGCATTGTTGCGCCCTTGCCTCTCGTATCGAGGAACCTGCCGAGGAAAGGCGTCAGCGCGGCGGCTCCGA
>CAKUKW010000221.1 GCA_934663885.1 uncultured Tidjanibacter sp. | reverse complement strand
GATGGCTTCATAGGTGCAAACTCACATAAGGAGGCCCTGAAGAATGCACGTTACCAGGGTAATCTCTATGGAGCCGGAATCTCTTACGGTTATCATTGGATAATCGGAAAACGCTGGTCGCTGGAAGCCACGATAGGGGCTGGATTCGCGATTGTCAATATGGAGCGCTGGCCTCTTGCCGAATGCGGTACCGCAACTAAAATAGATCAAAAGGTTTATTGGGGTCTGACCAAAGTCGGTTTGTCACTTATATACTTCATTCATTAGGATAATAACAAATAAAATAGCTTAATATGAAAAACTTTACATCGATCCTATTCGCGGTATTGCTTTGCGCTGTTCCTGCAATGGCACAGGATGTCAGTGTAAGCTCCTTCCGCTCCGTCAGGGCGGGCGACCGTATGGACATAGAGTTCGCCGTCAATTACGGTAATGCGGATATTACCCCCCGCCAGGAGCTTAAAATAACCCCCTGCGTCGTGAAGGGCCGTGATACAATGAGGCTGTCACCGATTGTTGTAGAAGGGAAAATCTTTAATGCCAAAGAGGAGCGAAAAGAAGCCCTTTACGGGGATAATCAGGTTGAAACACCTTATAAAGCCGTTACTCTTTCCCGTAAGGAACTCAGGCAGCTTTCCGGGGATGATGCGGAACCTTCCACAGTTTATTATAGGGCGACATTACCGTATCAGTCATGGATGGACAACTCCGACGTTATCCTGGAATGCGGAATCATGGGTTGCCGGGGGAAATCCGAAAAGTATTACACAGGTGTTGGAGCTCTGTACAATCCGGTTTCTCCGCAAGTCGCTTTCATAACCCCGGCTTACGAGGTACAGAAGGTAAGGCACGAGCAGATGACCGCGCGTGTTAAGTTCCTCGTGGATAAATACGACATAAACAGGAGCATATACGATAATGCGAATGAGCTCGACCGTATATATGAATTCACGGAAAATATAGTGGCCGATGAAAATTCCACTATCACGCGAATCAACCTTACCGGATATGCATCTCCGGAAGCTCCCTACAATTATAACGACAGGCTTTCGAGAAACCGTGCGGGAGCATTGCGCGACCTGCTCAGTAAAAAATACGGAATCGCACAATCTATGTTTAACATAAACAACGTGCCGGAGGATTGGGACAGCCTTTCCAACTGGATATCAAAATCGACGCTTTCTAACAGAAACGAATTGCTCGGTATAATACGTACAACCCCCGATCCCGATCAACGCGATGCCAAAATCAAGGGTTTGGACAACGGCGCAACCTACAACAAATTACTTTCGGAAGCATATCCCCTTTTGCGGAGGGTGGAATATGCGATAGAATATACGGTAACCCCCTTTACTGTTGAAAAAGGCAAAGAGGTGCTTCGCACGAAACCGCGGAACCTGAGCCTCTACGAATTCTATCAGATAGCCGGGACTTATCAGACAGGCTCGGCGGAATACAGGAACGTACTTGCTACAGCTGTACACTACTTCCCTGAGGATCCCGTAGCGAATAGTAATATGGCTGCCATGGCAATACTGGACGGCGACCTGGATGCGGCCAGGCACTATATCCAGAAAGCCGGTAATTCGGCCCAGGCACAGAACAATGCTGGCATAATAGACGCTTTGGAAGGGCGTTACGACCAGGCGGATGCAAATTTCCGGCGTGCGGCGGAAGCGGGAAGCAAAGAGGCTTCATTCAACAGCGAACATATTTATTCTTTGCGGTAGAATAAATAAGGACTGAACATTAAAAACTGATTAAAGTAAAAGAATCACCCCCCAATTTAAAATACTGATTATGAAAAAAATTATTTATTGTGCATGCATTGCGGTTGCATGCCTTGTTTCCACCGTATCCTGCAATAAGGAAGGCGGTACCGGTGAAGTAATTAACGATGGAAAATCCGAAGTGCGTTTTACACTTAGATCCGACGTTAAAATGTCTGGATCCACCCGTGCGAACGGGGTTATAGAGCAGAGCGGATTCCGCTTGCACGCCTTCCGCAAAAACATTGCAAACGGAGATTTCCAGTTTTATAAAGAAATTGACCTGAGCGGCATGAGCTACTCCGGCAACCAGCTTTCAGGCAAGCTGCGCCTGGATGCAGGTACATATAAATTCGTTCCTTCGTACGGCCTTACGGGAAGCTATAACAATTGGCTGAGTATTGCGGACGGGGCCGTACTGAGGAACGATATCTACATTACCCATCCGCCGCTCGTTCCGGTTCCCGAGATATTCCAGGATCATACCCCCATAGAGCAGCTTCCCGAATGGGAGATAACGCTGGCCGGAGAGCAGGCTCAGGACATATCGGCTACCATACACCGGTCTGTTGGCCGTGTAGACGTACTATTTATCGGTGCGCAGAGGGTAAACGGCGCAATTGTGGCCGACCCGTCGAAAACTCCGCTCGGCGGATACATGATCGAGTCACTGGGGTTCAATTTTTCCGGCTTGTCGCCGCGGATGAACCTTGCCGGCGGGATTCCCGCCGGGGACGCAGGGCAGGCGCACACATTTGAACTCAGCCAGCCGAACGAAACCGTAATAATGGGCACCGGAACCCATAAGGGCAGCGTACTCGACGATTACATCCTGTTCGACGAAATTACCCCGGAGTACGTTCCGGCAGGCGGAGCATATTTCGTAGGCCCGTATCTTTTTCCTCAGTACGGTGACGATAACGTAACCGGTGCCTCAATCACCATATCAAACGGTAATCCTGCCAGTGCAAGAACCATAACCGTAGTGGATCCGATACCCGTAGAGCAGAATAAGGTCACTATTATCGTCGTCTGGGTACTTTCCGACAACATTTATTCTGCCGAATTCCAATTTGTAGTCACTGTCGATACGGTATGGGACGGAACCCATATTGTCGACGGCGGTGTGATAGACGAAGAATAAAATAATCTGAGACATGAAAAAGTTCAACATATTTCTCATATCGGTCCTTGGCTGCCTTGCTGCTGCCTGTTCCGATCCTGCCGGAGGCAATATGTCCCCGGACAATGAGGAGGTTGCCGGCGAAAGCGGCACAATGGCAGGGGTGACTTTCGCCGCTGCCTCCGACGACATAACCGTATTTGCTTTCCGTAAGGAAGGCAATGATTACAAGTACCGGAAAACCTTCACCGGCGAATGGGTAGCGGACGACCTGCAGGAGAATGTTTATCGCCGCCGGGCAAAAATATCCTCCGGAACCTACAAGTTTATGTTCGTGAAAGGGTATGGACAAAACCTGACCCTCTTCCCTGCCGCACCCGGTAACGACACGGATTTCGGCGACATAGGTTTCAACCTCGCTTCGGATGACGGATATTATCTCAGCGCGGACGAACTGTTCTTAGAAAAAAATCCCGAAACG
>CAKUKW010000220.1 GCA_934663885.1 uncultured Tidjanibacter sp. | reverse complement strand
ACATAAAGAAAGGCGGCGTGGACTGGATATCCGTAGGGATATTCGCCCTGCTCGCGGTGCTGGGCTGGATGAACATATATGCGGCCGTGTTCGACGAGTCGGGGGTTGCGGGCTTCGATATGTCCCAGAAATACGGATCGCAGCTAATGTGGATGGGCGTATGCGCCGTGGTCGCCATTGTAATAATGTTCATCGACGACATCTATTACCATGTCATGGCCTATCCCTTCTACGCCTTCATGATAGTTGTGCTTATAGCCACCCTTTTCATAGGGACGGAGATAAACGGGGCAAAATCGTGGCTCCGTTTCGGAGGGTTCACGGTTCAACCCGTCGAATTCGCCAAGATAGCAGTGGCACTGGCACTGGCCCGGCTGATGAGTTCCTACCATTTCAACCTCTCATCATGGAAGAACGTCCTGCTCGTGTTCGGTGTCATAGCAATCCCCATGGTGATAATAGTAATGCAGAACGACACCGGGTCCGCTGTCGTTTTCGCCTCGTTCCTTCTCGTCTTCTTCCGCGAAGGCCTCAACCCCTGGGTCTATGCTGCCTTAGGGATGGCGATACTCGTATTCGTCCTTTCGTTCCTTGTGACGCAGGCAACCCTGCTGGCGGTCATAATAATAATTTGCGTGCTGATCGAAGGTTTCCTAAACGGACACTGGAAACACAAGGCGCAGTACCTGGCGGCCGTCGCGCTCGTTTCCACCACGTTATACCTATTGCTTAACCTCGCGTTTTCCGCCCAGGTATCATACTATCCGTGCCTGCTTATCACCTCCCTGTTGTCCCTGGTGCTGGTAGGGATTTACGCCTACCGAAACAAACTGAGGAATGTTATAATATGCTGTGCGCTTTTCCTCGGCTCGCTGCTTTTCGCGGGGGGAGTGGATTACGTTTTCGACAATATGCTGCAGGTACACCAGCAGAAGAGGATACTGAATCTTCTCGGAGTGGAAACCGACGTATATAAATGGGGATACAATGTCAACCAGTCCAAGATAGCAATCGGTTCAGGCGGCTTTTTCGGCAAAGGATACCTTAAAGGCACCCAGACTCAGTACGACTTCGTCCCCGAACAGAGCACCGACTTTATATTCTGCACGGTGGGCGAAGAATGGGGTTTTCTCGGTTCATCCGTGGTCCTTGCTCTTTTTTGCCTTCTCATAATCCGTCTGATACGTATGGGCGAAAGGATGCAGGAGCCTTTCGGGCGAATCTACTGTTACGGGGCCGCATCCGTCTTTTTGTTCCACGTGATAGTCAACGTTGGAATGACGATAGGCATAATGCCGGTCATAGGCATTCCCCTGCCGCTTTTCAGTTACGGGGGCTCTTCGTTGCTGGCTTTCACCATTCTCTTCTTCATTGCCGTAAAACTCGACTCCCGCCGCGCGGATGCCGGTGACTTCGGAGGGGGAAAATAAATATCTTTCAACCGCCGTTAAATTGAGGCAGGGTTTGTGCTGCCTTTCTTCCGCTCATATTTTGTATATTTGTACGATAAATAATGAAAATCCATGAAAGAGTCTTTTATAATAACTCCCCAGGACAGGGAATTCATGAGGATGGCGATAGAGCTTTCCCACAAGAGTGTGCTTAGCGGGGGCGGCCCTTTCGGGGCGGTCATAGTCCGCGACGGCGAAGTTCTGGCAAGCGGCTCCAATTCCGTAACCCTCCTCAACGACCCGACAGCCCACGCCGAAGTATCGGCCATAAGGGAGGCGTGCTCGAAAGAGAAAAACTTCAAGTTGGAGGGAGCCGTCATGTACAGCTCCTGCGAACCTTGCCCCATGTGCCTCAGCGCCATATACTGGGCGGGCATTTCCAAGTTGTATTATGCCAACACCAGGGAAGATGCCGCAGCAATAGGTTTCGACGACTCGTTCATTTACGACCAGATACCGCTGGCTCCCGAAAAACGATCCGTCCCGACTATCCCGATGGAGATAATACATCCTGAATCGATTAAAGTTTTCGAAATGTGGGATGAAAAGGAAGACAAGGTAGAATATTAATAGTCCGGCATATAACAAGTAAGAAAAGGCTATAAAAGCCGATGGTCCACGACAATTCAAATGTCAGGAGGCAGGATAGGTGTCTGTCAGAAGAGGCCGCGCTGGAATTACTCCGCAGGGGCCAATACGGTGTCCTGTCCATGAATACCGGCCCTGACGGCGGAGCCTATGGCATACCCGTCAATTACGTATGGGACTGTGCCGATATTATTTATATCCACTGTGCTCCGGAGGGCCGCAAGCTCCACTGTATCGAAACCGATCCCCGCGTATCATTTTGCATAGTGGGACAAACCAATGTCCTGCCTTCGAAATTCACCACCGAATACGAGAGCGTCATACTGGTTTGCACGGCCCGCACCGGACTCCCGGAAGAAGAAAGGCGTAAAGCGCTCGAACTGCTCATCGCCAAATATTCGCCCCGCGACATAGATAAGGGGTTGGTTTATATAGAAAAATCGTTTAGCCGCACCGAAATAATTAGGCTCGATATAAACGTTTTCTCAGGAAAGGCCAAAAAGGCCGGCAGATGAGCGTCAACAGGGGCGATAGGGCAATAAAGCAACCGGAAACTGCAAAGCGGGTATACCGGGCAGGTCACTGCTTCCCCCTGCGCCGGCTTATGATTACCTGTATGCGGGCTATCAATGCTGTCAGTATCCAAAGAGTCCAAAGCGTCATCGGTATCCAATAGATATTCCAGAAAAGCATTATCAGCGACAGCCATGACAATGCCTGCAGCACGCCCGACACTTGACGTAAAATTCCGTTCGACTTCTCTTTCTCCGGTACGCGAGGCATGGATTCGGTCATCTTGGAGGAATCCGTCCCGTCCATAACGAAACGGTAAACGTGCTCCCCGTATTTGAATGTCATCATCCAGAAGGGCACAAGGAACAACTCCGCCCTGTTCGTACGAATATCCGGCCGGGGTACGCCACCGTCCGCCTCATGGCAGTAGCGCTTCAGGCATTCTTCCTTATCCAGGGTAGCGGCCAGGAAAGTGCGGCGCTCCAGAATAGCGCCTGAACATGGCTCGGAGCGGGAAAAGTCATATCTGGCACCTGCAATGTATCCTGATATCTCCTCAGTAAGTGACCCATCCTCCACTCCCGGATATATTAACGGGCGTCCTTTCTGCAGGCTGCCGCTCTCATACACATAAACAGGATAATAAATTCCCTCCACATTTATGAAATAGAGCGTATTGAACAGCTCCCCGGGAGTTTTATTATCCCGCGCCAGACGTTTAAGCACTTCGCGCTCGAAATCCTTACGATCCGTTTTAAAGGGGAGTATCTTACATGAGATCCTTATTTCTGTTTCCGACATATTCGCCGCTCCCGTAACGAAAGAAGTCCCGCAAAACGGACAGAGCCGGTGGGC
>CAKUKW010000219.1 GCA_934663885.1 uncultured Tidjanibacter sp. | reverse complement strand
ACCATTGTAGAAATATGCCGCGAAATGTTTTCACATGGGGATTTCATGACCATGTCTGCGAAGAAAGACGCCATCGTCAATATCGGCGGTTTTATAGGCTTCCGCACCAAAGAGGACTGGCAGGCTGCGCAGATGTACAGTATTATGTATGAAGGGTTCCTTACGTACGGCGGTATGTCGGGCCGGGACATGAACGCCCTGGCGCAGGGGCTTCGTGAGGGCACGGATTTCGAGTACCTCGATACCCGAATCAAACAGGTGGCTTACCTCGGGTCGAAGCTCGATGAGTACGGTATCCCGTACCAGCGTCCAGCCGGTGGACATGCCATATTTGTGGATGCGAAAAAGATCCTTACCAATGTTCCCAGGGAGCAGTATATCGCCCAGACGCTCGGTATAGAGCTTTACCTCGAGGCGGGTGTTCGCGGAGTGGAGATCGGCGCTCTCCTGGCAGACAGGGATCCCGAAACCATGCAGGACCGCTACCCGGCACTCGAACTGCTTCGCCTGGCCATTCCGCGCAGGGTTTATACAAATAATCATATGGATTACATAGCCGCCGCTCTCAAGAATGTTGTAGACCGCAGCAACTCCATTAAATCCGGGTACAGGATCACACACCAGCTGCCGATAATGAGGCACTTTACCGTCGAACTCGAGCCTGCAAAATAAAATCGGGGGAACCGGGTCGCTGGGCAGGGCGAGCTCACTGAGGAGCCTCCGTAAGTCGCCGCTTAAAGCGGTGGGGCGGATTAAGGGCGCCGAGGTAACACCCGGAGCCATGGCCCCAAAGCACACTTTTTCTAATAAAGTTTTGGGAACCGATACTAACTTCCGCCGAAGAGCGTTCAATAAATAGTGCGGCGCTTCGGATCTAAGGGAAGCGACTTCTTCGGAAGACGGGGAGCAACAGGCAGGCTTTTAGCAACTATGTGCGTTTGCCATTGTAACCCGGCGTTATAGGTTTTTTCAATAGGTTGGGTCCGGGCATCGAAAGGTGCCCGGATATTTTTTATTTCTTTACGGACACAAAGTCATCCCTGTGTTCTCTATAGCATCCTGTCATATAAAATAGTTCATATTTCTTGTTGATAGAATAACACGGGCCCGGTGTTTCACCGGGCCCGTGTCCCCTAAATCTATTAACCCCTACAAACTATATGTATCCACTAAAACGGGGATACTCTAATTTGGGCCTGACTAAACGTTATTGCACAGCAATAGAAAAAGCAAAGGATGAGCTTGAACCTAATTTTTGGCGTACGCCGTTTTTCCATACCGTGGCACAGTAGTTATCTGCATCGGTGTCATCCTGCCCAACGGCATAGACATCCCCTTGTGAAACTGCCACGCCGTAGACATACGAGTAAGTGTCACTCAACTGCTGTATAACACCGTTCTTCCATATTCTGGCAGAACCACTGCCCCATTCGTCGATAGATACGGCTCCTCCTACATACACATCATCTTCCGAAACATATACGCAGTTGGCCCTGTTTGAGTTTTCAAATCTACTGTAAACACCGTTTTTCCAGAGGAAACCATAATATGCCGTACCGCTGTCGCTCCTTTCCATCTCGAGTCCCGATACATAGACGTCCGTTCCCGAGACGTAAACACTGTGCGCCTGGGCACTTTTCTCGCTTAGCATTTGTGGCTCGCCGTTTTTCCACAAGGTGGCACGCATTACGTTGTTATCGTCGAATACGTTCCCGACAGCATATACATCGCCGCCAGAAGCAAATATGGCGTAAACCTCTCCCTTCTCCGCAAGTTTCTGGGCGACACCGTTTTTCCAGACTACGGGATAGTTCGAATAACCCCTTCCTAATTGGATTCCTTCAGCCCCTCCGGCATAAACATCATTGCCCGAAACATAAAGGGCCCTGATATTTGAGAACCCGGTTCCGCCTATTTTTTCTTCGACGCCGTTTTTCCAGATCGTGGCGTAGGTATAGCGCACATGGTCGATAGTCTCGCTCCAATATCCTCCCACATATACATTATCTTCTGAAACGATCACTGTATTCGCCTCAGATTCTTTGGTAGTTAGCCTTTTGCCTACACCATCCGTCCATAGCATAGCGTAAGCGACATCTCTACTTACTTCATATCCCGCTACATAAACGACGGCTTCTTTGATTACTGTAATATTACATGATGCGGTTAAGTTTCCGTCTTCCGTGGTGACGGTTATGATCGCTTCACCGGCTGCTACGGAGGTTACCAAGCCATCCTCCACTGTCGCTACCGCTTCATTACTGCTCGTCCATGAGACCGCTTTGTTGTCGGCGTCACCTGGTTCCACGGTTGCAGTCAACTGTACGGTTTCACCAATGAGCAATTCTTTTTCAGTGGGGGTTACCGTCACTCCTGTGACAGAGACAATAGCATTGTTTACCGATATTTCGCAGGCGGCGGTAAAGTTTCCGTCCTCAGTGGTGACGGTGATTGTCGCTTCGCCAGCAGTTACGGCTGTTACGACGCCGTCCTTAACAGTAGCTACCGTCTCGTCGCCACTCTTCCATGTTACTTTTTTATTAGTCGCATTTTCGGGCAGTACGGTGGCTTCAAGAGTCAGCTTTCCTCCGACGGTAAGCGTGGCGGTTTCCTGTTTAAGGGATATACTGCTTACCGCAATGGTTTCATCGACCGGTTTGTCTTTTCCGCAGCCCGCCATACAGATCACAGATATGCCGGTAAGTGCGATTGCGAAAATTCTAAATAGTTTCTTCATTTTTTTGTCTTTTATAAGGGTTATGTAATATGGAAATGTAAAGGCATCATCCAATAACAAAATTATCCGGATATAAAGAAAAAAAGGTAACCGATGTTACCTTTTGAAGAAAAAGTTAAAAATTATTTTTTCGGTTTGGGCATGAATTGCCTCTTCAGCCTGTATAAATGCTGCCGCGTGATTCCTATATATGATGCGATATGCTTTGATGCTACTTTTTCTATGATCTCCGGCCGGTTCGCTACGACCGCTTCGTACCGCTCTTTTGCATCACCGTTGACAATCGCGAGTTTCTTTTCATATAACCAAAGCTGTGCGGAAGAGATCCAGATGAACCACATGGCAAAGTCGTTCGACTGCTTGGCGAGTTCCAGGAAACTGGTTTTCTTGACCTTCATCACTACCGAGTTGCAGCACGCCTCGAATTTGAAGAACGAGGGGTCGCCACTGTAAAAGGAGTAGTAGGAGATGAATACCGTACCCGGTGCGCCGAAACTGTAGGTCATCTCCTTGAATCCGTCGAAATAAGCTACCCTGATCAAGCCGCTCTTAAGGACATAAACATTGTTGTCCATGTCACCGTAAGATATCAGGGGCTCATTTTTTTTCAACTCCACCTCTGTCATCAAGGCGAGGAACTTGTCCATTGTTTCCTCCCGCATCTTGTAAGTACACTCGATAT
>CAKUKW010000218.1 GCA_934663885.1 uncultured Tidjanibacter sp. | reverse complement strand
CCGATAAATCGACTTACCATAAAGGCTGGCATGAGGAGGCTATGGTATCCGACACCATACTTAATGTAAAGCAGATAATGAAACGGGGAGCCGAACTTGGCGATAACGTTACGCTGGAAGAGATTCCAGGCGGGCTCCATGACCTCTCGCTTTCCCGCAAGGACGTTCGTGAAAAGGTGTTTACCATAATGGACTATTTCATGGGCGAGAAGAAAGGGTAGCCGGGCGATTGCATGATTATGTGTGCCAATTCATTTTTGAGTATCTTTAAAAAAATCCTCTTATTGTTTCTGATAAAAGCATAATTGGAGACTAAGCGGGCAATAGGTAAATCCTATAAGATCGAAAAATACCCTCTTATTGGTTTGCCGACATACTGGAATTTCAGCCGTTACGTCGAGATTACAGTCCTAAAAGTAAGGCTGTTTCCTATTTAAGCGCGTGCTTTATCTGTTTCCTCGCAAGCGATAACGGGGCCAGCGAGCAGGGGCCGTTTACACATCCGCCTTCGCAGGCCATGACCTCCACGAATTGCGCCTGGGGATTGCGTACCATTGCTTTGAGCGTGTTCGTGTTCTTCTTGTCCAGGCCTTCGATATTCATAAATGTGTACCCATCGCCTACCGCATTGATGACTGCATCCCGTACGCCCCCGGCCTGTGCGAAACCACGGGCAAATCTAGTCACTTCGGGATCGAGTGGCGTTTCCTCGCCGGCAGAAACGTCGATATTGTATGCCGCCATGAACGCACCCACCTCCTCGAAACTCATTACATAGTCCACTTCGGGTACCGAGTCGGCTTCGTGGCGCTTGGCAAGGCACGGGCCTACAAAAACCACTTCGGCGTCCGGGTATTTTTCCTTTACTCTTCGCGCGGCATAAACCATAGGGCTGCGGGTATCCGAAACGTGGGGCTTGAGCGCGGCAGCGTGCTTGTCTACCCACTCCACATAGGCGGGACAGCAGGACGAGGTCATGAACGACTGTCCTTCCGCGACTCTTTCTATGAGCTCCGCCGATTCGTGCCGCGCAGTATCTTCCGCGCCGAGGGCTACTTCCACAACGTCGTCGAACCCTATCTTTTTCATCGCCGTTATTATCTGGCCGGGCGTGGCGTCGAACTGGCCGAATATGGCGGGAGCGACGATGGCAATGATCTTTACACCGGGACGGGCAGCCATTTTGTGTATATCGACGATCTTCGACCGCTCCATGATCGCGCCGTAGGGGCACGCCTGCATACATCGGCCACAATAGATACATTTTTCCTTATCGATATGTTCCGTCCCGTCGGGATTTTTGGATATGGCTTTTACCGGACACGACTCCTCGCATGGCACCGGCGTGTAAATGATGGCATGATATGGGCATACTTTCTGACACAACCCGCAACTCACGCAATCCTCCTGCGTTATCTGCGCTTTGCCTCCCTTGAACGACACGGCGCCTTTCGGACAGTTCATAAGACACGGACGGCCTTCACAGCCGCGGCACATATTAGTTATAAAGTACTGCGACTGCATGCATGCGCTGCACGCTTCATGGACGACGGAAAGGATGCTCTCCTTAACGTTCCTGTTGTCCAGCGAGCGCTGTGCGAATTCCTCCAGGGGAATGAGGTCGATATCCTCATCGGCGATGTCGAACCCGAGGATGGAAATTATTTTATGTTTTATTATATACCTGTCCTTATGTATGCAGCAGTCTATATTACGTTTGCTTCGCGGCCGCATATCGACCGGGATATATTTAACCTTTTCTACCAGCTTGTCCTCTATCAGGATTTTCGTCAGACGGATGAGAAGCTCCCTCTTGGCAAGCATCGCATAATTATCATACAGCATCTTTCAATATTTCCTTTATTATTTGTAACAGGTTTGTTTTGTTGACGCCCGCGATCACCTCTCCGTTCAGTTCTATATAAGGGGGTTCGCCCACCTTGTCGCACCTGCCCAGGCAAGGCGAGTAACTAACGTTGAGCCTCTGGCTGACGTCGGGGGGCAACATGTCAATGAAGGCGCGGAGTTCCGCCCCTCCCATAACGTAGCACATGGTGCCCATGCAAATTTTCAGTTCGATCTTTTCCATACGGATCGTTTTTGTAAGGCAATATCGTAATTGTATATTCTCAAATATATGTTATATTTACATCTTTAAGCCATTTGGTCTCTAAAAGTTGTTTGATCTTCTTCACTATATTCCGGCGTATCTCCAATTCGACAGGTAAGGTGGGATCCTGGTGGGCGATATTGATCCGTGTACCCACGATGAAAGTTATCTTATCGCTGTCTTCCAGAAGTTTCAATAATCTCCCCGCCGGTCCGTCTTTCCTGGAATCTGTTTCGTCACCAGACAGCAGGCGTTCGATCTTACTCAGGGTAAGTATACCCTCCGTTATCAGGTCTATGCCTTCCATGGAGGAAACGGGAGGCAGATCCCGGCCCGCAGAGTTCATATCGGTTTTTATCGTTCTGCCTGTCTCCCTGCCGATTATCTGGGCCGTGGTACCGCCACAAATTACTTTTTTCCCGGGAAATTCAGATACTATGTTACTTAGGTGGTTGTCATTATTCTCGTCATAGGGGGGCCCGGTACAGATGAGCAGGTTGCGCGGCCTGCGCATATAGATCACGCAGCAACTCGTGTCGTCCTTGAGCATCATACTGTCGTTCTGTTCTGCTTTCAGCACTATCCTCTGAGAAAGCTCTTTTGCCGAAATGTCGCCTCTGTTTTTTATCTGCGACGCTATAAAATCACTTATGCCTTCTTCCCATCCGAATGGCATATTCCGGTTACCCATCCCGGACTGGCTAACTCCGTCGCTGAAGAATATTATCCTGTCTTCCTTCTGCATCGTAAACTCCGATATCCACAAATGTGTATTCTCCAGGTCGTCGCGCTCCACGGGTATCTTCTTTTTGGAAATACCGACGAACCCCGAATTGCGGTAAAGGTAAAATGACGGGCTCTCGTATTCGGCTATCCTCACATTGCCGAAACAATCGATGTCGCATAGGCAGAAAGTCGAATAACTGATCTTGCGCACGACATCTTTTGGGAGGGTTTTTAGTACCGACGCGGCCGAATCCATGATATCTTCGTTCATCATCGAGAAATTAAGAAGCATGGAAGCGGTTATGGTCGACAGAACGCTTGCCTTGATGCCGCTCCCCAATCCGTCGGAGAGCACGCTTATCACACGCCCCTCCTCCTTGAACTTATGGGAGACGAAACTGTCGCCGCAAACGATATTGCCCGCTTTGTTCTTCTGGCAGTATTCGACTTCGAGAAAATCCCCGTTAACCCTCATGGCGCAATCAGCTTTTATTTGTTTCTTCCTTCATATCAATATCGTACGCATTGATTATCGAACGCAGGGTCGAATCTGTGAAGGCTGCGTTCTCTCCCAACAAACCCGCCACATGCTGTACTG
>CAKUKW010000217.1 GCA_934663885.1 uncultured Tidjanibacter sp. | reverse complement strand
AGCATCTGCGTCGCAATTATAACTGGTGACTTACTTTCGATACATTTCTTAACTATATATCTCTGTGCAACAGGGAGTTCCTCAGCCGGAACCTCCACGCCCAAATCGCCACGGGCGACCATAACCCCGTATGTGACACGTAGTATCTCATCGATATTGTCAATTCCCTGCCTGTTCTCTATCTTGGAGATAACCTTAATAGGGCTATTGCGCTTTTCAAGGATCTTTTTCACCTCCATAACGTCCTCAGCCGTACGAACGAAAGAATGAGCTATAAAATCGAGATTATTATCTATGGCCCATTCTATGAAAATACGGTCGCGCTCAGTTATGGAAGGAAGCTGCATGGAAACATTGGGTACATTGACACTCTTGCGTGCCTTGATCACACCGCTATTAAGCACCACACACCGCAAAGCCCCGTTCGCCTTCCCAGTCACCTCGAATTCGATATCGCCATCGTCCACCAATATCCGAGCGCCAACGGGTACATCGTCATAGAAAAGCGAATGGCTGACATAGAACATCTCGGGTGAAGAAAGAACGCCGGAATCCGTGCCCGACATATTGATGACCTGACCCATTGTCACGGCTATACCATCGGTATATTCGGGCGCAAGGGCTGTCAGCCTGATTTCTGGGCCCTTGGTATCAACTATTATCGCTATCTTATCGGAAACCTCGCGTATATTGGCGACTACCCTGCCGGCGGATTCCGTCGATACATGGGCAGTATTGATACGCGCCACATTCATACCAGCCTCGTAAAGCGACCTTAAGAAATCCACTTCGCACCTGCGATCGGATATCGTGGCTACTATTTTAGTTTTCCTACTCATACCATCAACCTATAAAACTTTCAATCGCAAGCCTGTAGGAATCGAGACCGAAACCCGAAACGGAACCTTTGCAAACAGGAGCTATAAGCGATACGCGCCTGAAATCCTCCCTTGTCATAATATTGGATATATGGACTTCCACCACGGGAACCCCGATAGCAGCTACTGCGTCTGCGATAGCGACGGAAGTGTGGGTATACCCGCCCGCATTAAGTATTATGCCACCCACGCGGTCTTCGGCACCCTGGAGAGCATTTATAATCTCGCCTTCCACATTGGACTGGTAATATTCCAGCTCGAGCTGCGGGAAACGGCCACGCAATTCTTTCAGGTATCCTTCGAAGTCGCGCGAACCGTATACGGACGGTTCGCGCCTGCCGAGCAGGTTAAGGTTCGGCCCGTTTATAATAAGGTATTTCATAACGTTACTGCGGTTTTGTCTCTTCGATTACATATATCTGCTCTCCTTTGCGCTTCATATAAAGCTTTTCGCGTGCGTATTTTTCCAGGAATTCATCGTCCCTGAGATTTTCGATGAAAGTGCTGTCGCGCCTGGAGCTCTCCCTGAACATTTCCTGCTGGGTGCGCATCTCCCTTATATCGCGCCTGAGTTTCATTGTCTTCACCACAGAATTGGGGGTCAGGAATGTAAGGAAAACGACAAAGGATACGGTTATGACCGTAGCCGCTTTATACCTGTATTTTCCCTGTGTTTTCATAGCGCATCCTGCCCTCTATTACACTAAGGTATATGCATAAATTTATGTACCTGTACCGATACATTCCATTGCGGATTATCTTTGGCGTATTCCACGACAGCCGGTACAATCTCCTCGTAGCGGCTCCATTCGGGCTGAAGGTATAACAAGCACTGCCCTCCTACCCTTGCGGCACACTCTTCGGCCCAAGCGAAATCGGAACTGTCTTCTATAATAACTTTCAGTTCTCCTGCCGCCCGGCAAACATCATCAAGCGGAGGTTGCTGTTTTTTAGGAGAAAGACATATCCAGTCGAATACACCGCGTGGAGGATACGCTCCGGAAGTTTCAAGGTATATCTCCAAACCTTCTTTCCGCAGGCATGATGTAAGATATTCCAGAGGATACATCAACGGCTCGCCACCGGTAATGACTATCGCCCGCGCGGGATAAGACATGGCCCTTTCAACAATTTCGTCTACAGGCACCGGAGGAAACAGCCCGGAATTCCATGTAAACTTGGCGTCACACCAACGGCATCCGACATCGCATCCCCCAAGGCGTATGAAATAAGCGGGTTTACCGCTGTGGAATCCCTCGCCCTGGATAGTGTAGAAGTCCTCGACAAGGGGCAACAGCTTTCCGCCATCCAGTTGCTCTTCGATACCGTTATTCATTGACTATTTTGTAAATGTCGCGCAGGTTGCGCCCTATCTGGTTATAATCGAGGCCAAACCCGACAATAAAGTCATTTGGAATCTCCATAGCAGGATATTTTATAAGGTATTTTTCCCTATAGGCTTTCGGTTTGAAAAGCATCGTAGCGATCTCGAGGCTCGCGGGATTGTGACCTACCATGGAATTCATCAGGTGGGCGACACTCGCGCCGCTGTCCACGATATCTTCGACTACTATAACATGGCGGCCCGAGATATTGTCTTTAAGACCAATAAGCTCTGTCACAACGCCTGTCGAATCGGTGCCATGATACGAAGAAAGCTTAACGAACGAAACCTCGCACTGGAACTCTATCTTCTGCAACAGCTCTGAAAAGAACATAAAAGCGCCGTTCAGAACTCCTATAAATAAGGGAAGTTCCTTGTCCCTGTAATCATGGTTAATACGGGCAGCCAGTCTCTCAATAGCCGCATCTAAGTCCGCATAAGGTATCGAAAGTTCGAAAACCTTATCATGCAGTTGAACCCTCTTTCTTGTAATTCCGTTCATAGTCAATTAATTTTACGCGGCATAGAGCCGCCCTCTACTCTTTCCACAAAATTAATAAGAAACCTGTTAATTCCTCGGTAAAAAAACGTCAATCTCTCTATTTTGCTATATTTTTGCATTAACAAACCAATCAGGCAACCCAATTAACCCGCCGGGCAGTTATGGAAGGAAATATCGTATATGCTCTGATGCTCTCGCTTTTCGCGGGATGCGCGACCGGTATCGGCAGTGCAATAGCTTTCTTCGCCAAGAAAACAAACACGAAGTTCCTCTCTTTCGCGCTGGGGCTTTCGGCGGGGGTAATGATTTACATATCGTTTATGGAGCTGCTGTATGAGGCCAGGTTGGGAATAATAGAGATAACGGGTAATCCCATGCGGGGTAATATAATAGTCGCTGCTGCATTTTTCGGGGGAATCCTTATAGCGGCGTTGATCGACAGGCTTATTCCCGGCCCCGAAAACCCCCACGAACTCCACAGTGTCGAAGAGATGAGCGGCCGGGAAAGCGACGGTCACATTCATGGCCTTAAGCGTATGGGACTTGTGACTGCCATAGGCATCGCCATACATAATTTTCCGGAGGGGATAGCGACCTTCGTATCAGCCCTTGAATCTCCGGATGTAGGTATAGCCGTAGCAGTTGCCGTTGCAATTCACAATATTCCAGAAGGGATTGCGGTC
>CAKUKW010000216.1 GCA_934663885.1 uncultured Tidjanibacter sp. | reverse complement strand
TCCGGGCTACGAAGACAAGGAAGCTGACTTCATGGCTTTCTCGAAAGAAAAAGGCATGGTGGGTATCAAAGGCCACCGTTCTGTCGGCGGTTTCCGCGCATCGACTTACAACGCATGCCCGAAGGAAAGCGTACAGGCCCTTGTGGACTGCATGCAGGAATTCGAGAAAATGCACGTTAAATAATCAGCCGTTCCGGCATTAAAAATTACGGGGTACCTTCGGGTGCCCCCTCTATACTAAAAAGAAAGATACTATGAAAGTATTAGTTGCAACTGAAAAACCGTTCGCGAAAGCAGCGGTGGACGGCATCAGGGGAATCGTGGAACAAGCCGGTTACCAACTCGTGCTCCTCGAAAAATACGCCGACAAAAGCGAACTGCTTACCGCAGTGGCGGATGTGGACGCACTTATTATCCGCAGTGACAAAGTTACTCCGGAGGTAATAGACGCGGCAAAGAACCTCAAGATCGTAGTCCGAGCGGGCGCAGGTTTCGACAATGTGGATCTTCCGGCCGCTTCGGCGCGCAAGATTGTAGTAATGAACACGCCAGGGCAGAACTCCAATGCAGTGGCGGAACTTGCGGTAGGCATGATGATATTCATGGCCCGCAATCAGTTCAATCCCGGTACCGGCAGTGAAATAATGGGCAAAACGCTTGGTATCCACGCTTATGGTAACGTAGGCAGGCTGGTTGCAAAATACGGTAAGGGATTCGGCATGACTGTTTACGCTTACGACCCGTTCATCACTGACAACGCTGTATACGCCAAAGACGGCGTTACTCCGGTAAGTTCGGTAGAGGAACTGTACTCTAAGAGCGAATACGTTTCGGTACATATTCCTGCCACGGCGGAAACGAAAAAATCGATCAACTACGACCTTCTCAGGAAGCTTCCTAAGAATGCTACGGTTGTCAATACCGCTCGCAAGGAGGTTATCGACGAGGACGGACTTGTCAAGATAATGAGTGAGCGCGACGATATTAAATACGCCACCGACATCGCCGCCGATATCCAGGCTATCCTCAATGAAAAGTTCGGCCTGCGAGTATTTGCTACCGGCAAGAAAATGGGTGCCGAAACCAAAGAGGCCAACATCAACGCCGCTCTCGCAGCAGCCAACCAGATAGTTGACTTCTTCAAGAACAGCAATACGCGTTTCCAGGTAAACAAGTGGTAGGCGCCTGATGTCACATATCATTGCGGGGCCATCCCCGCAATGATATTTTATAACCGCTCTTAAAACTCAAATATAGAATAAAGATGGTAAAAGTAAAACCTTTCAAGGGGGTACGCCCCACCAAAGAACATGCGGCTGAAGTGGCATCGCGTCCTTACGACGTACTCAACTCGAAGGAGGCCAAAGCCGAGGCTACCGAAAAATCACTTCTGCATATTATCAAGCCGGAAATAGATTTCGATCCGATAGCCGACGAACATGCACAGGAAGTATACGACAAGGCTGTCGAGAACTACAAGCTCTGGAAAAAGAACGGCTGGCTCGTACAGGACGGCGAAGAGCACTATTATATATATGCGCAGACCATGAACGGAAAGATCCAGTACGGTCTTGCCGTAGCTTCGCATTATGAGGATTATATGCAAGGCAAGATCAAGAAACACGAACTTACCCGTACCGAAAAAGAAGACGACCGCATGATCCATGTCAATATACAGAGCGCCAACGTTGAGCCTGTGTTCTTCTCTTACCCCGCTGTAAAGGAGATAGACGAAATCGTTGGGAATATTGTCAAGGCTCAGCCTGCCGAGTATGATTTCACAGCAAAAGACGGCGTACGCCACCAGATGTGGGTGATTAAGGATAAAGCGGCCAACGACAGGATCACGAAGTTGTTTGCCGAAGTTCCCGCATTCTATGTTGCCGACGGCCATCACCGCACTGCCGCTGCTGCACGCGTAGGCCAGGAACGCAGGAAAGCCAATCCCAACCATACCGGCGAAGAGGAATACAATTATTTCCTCGCCGTAGTATTCCCGGACGACCAGTTAAATATAATTGACTACAACCGCGTGGTAAAAGATCTTAACGGCCTGAATGAAACTCAGTTTATCGAAGCTCTCAAGAAAGATTTCACGGTTGAGGAAAAAGGTAAGGAAATTTACAAACCGGGCAAACTCCATAATTTCGGAATGTATCTCGGCGGCAAATGGTATAGCCTGACTGCCAAAGAAGGTACTTACAACGATAACGACCCTATCGGCATACTCGACGTAACGGTACTTTCCGACCTCGTCCTCGATAATATCCTTGGGATAAAGGATCTCAGGACCGACAAAAGGATTGACTTCGTGGGCGGCATCCGTGGATTAGGCGAGCTACAGAAGAGGGTCGACAGCGGCGAAATGAAAGTAGCGTTCGCACTCTATCCCGTATCCATGAAACAGCTTATCGATATAGCTGACAGTGGCAATATCATGCCTCCGAAGACCACATGGTTTGAACCCAAACTGCGCTCGGGAGTTGTTATACACGAATTTTAGCAGATAATCCATCCCATATTAAAAAGACCGGCCTGAACAGCCGGTCTTTTTAATATGGGATGGATATGCCTATTTCATTATAAGAACATTACAAGCATCGAAGCGAATGTCACTATAAGTACTACCAACATACAGATACCCGATAATATAACGTTGAAAAGGAAGTAATTCTTGAGCGATTCGAAAGCGCTGTTCATAACTGCAACGTCCTCCATAACCAACGCCTTGCGCATATTGACGCTCGCCTTATAAAGGAAATAAACAGGGAAAAAACTTATCGCCGCGACAATAAGATTCATGAATATGAAAATCCCGGGGCTGACCATAGGAAAATCCATGAAATTCATTATGGAAGCGCCCAATCCTAAAATAAGTGTAAACAGCAATTGTATACCTATGCAGACGAAACCGATTATCGCCAGGACCTTCCCCCATACGGCTGCTTCCTTCATTATAAATCCAGTTTCGGGCGAAAGTTTCAATTCCTCTTTCTCGTTCGGGAACATGTACTCATTCATAAAATTCAAATTTATAAAGTTTCAATAGTTTCATCATATCCATAGGAAAACAAACGCCGGTTATGCAACCAAAGCGATCCGCGTATAAAAGTAGCAATTTAATTATTTAAATACAAACTCCGAATATCTTCCCGGCAGGCAGGCAAACTGCTATTGAAACAGTACGTATTATTTTATTTAAACCCAAAAGAATACCGCTTCCCGGAGTCTCAGTAAATATAGAAAACCGGCTCCGTGTAACAGAGCCGGCCAAGCCTTTAAGTGGCAGGTGGTACAGACTATCCCTTAATACTCTTAGGATCGTTACCGTAGCTATTCTTCATACGTATGGCGTTGCCTTCTTTTTTATGAACGAGAAGTTCGGATTTCTGCCTGCGGCTGATATCCCTTGCAACTTCAATAGCTTCTTTCTGAGTCTTATAAGAGC
>CAKUKW010000215.1 GCA_934663885.1 uncultured Tidjanibacter sp. | reverse complement strand
GGTTAATATACCATAGATAGCCCGACACGTCGTCGAATCCCATGCGCCGCAGCAGCGACATATATCTTTCGGTCTGCGCGAGATACCGCACATCTTCAGCGACACCGAACTTGTAATCGACCACTACAGCCCGTTTCCCTTTTATCATAACCCTGTCCGGACGGTAATTTCCCTTGCCGGGGACAATGATACCGCTTTCATTACGCACCTCTTCCCACTCGTCTTCGAACCAGCTCTTTATGGTTTCGTCACCCATGGCCCGATTCAGGTTCTTACTTAATTTTAAGGATTCTTCCGGCGTTATTATGCCGTCTTTTTCCATCAGCAGGACATTTGCGCTGATATCCTGAATGGTTGCGGCGTTCTCAAAAGCCTTGTGCATCAGGATGCCATAGTCGCGGGGGGCCAGATCCGTCGAACCTTCGTCGAAATAACGTTGACGGGACAGCTTCAGTTTTACCCTTCCGTAAATCGGCGCGGTGGGGAATCCGGTATCCAAAGTCTCTTCTGGGCCTACCCCTGCTGCCTTAACAAGGGTGGGGGAACCGAATGAATACACCCGGTTTTCTCCTGTTTCAAAGATTTGTCCGCGCATGTTCCCCAGCGACACTTCCGCTCCTTTCGTCCTGAGCGAGGCGGAAATAAGCCTGTCTATGGTTTCCCGTTTCCCCCGCTCCTCTTTAGCAGGAATCATTATGTGAAGCTCTTCCTTAGCCCTTGTTACGGCGACATAGAACAGGTTAAGGTTGTCTATATGGGACATCACGTACTCCCTGTAAAAATCTTCGGAAAAATCGGACATAGCCATATCTTTCTTATATCCTAGGGGAAACTTTACGAGTCCCACGGCGGCAGATCCGGTATTCGGTTCCGCCCAAACCGTCGATAAAGGTTTGGTATTCATGCTCCAGTTGCAGTATGGTATTATGACCGCCCTGTATCCCAGCCCTTTTGAACGGTGTATAGTGTCTATCGTTATGGCGTTGATATTCGCAGGAAGGGATACCGATTCGTAGCGTCCCGTCTCTTCCCACCATTTCATGAAAAGCGGAATGTCCGTTATATTTTTAGCAGAAAAAGAAATCAACTGTTGATGGAAAGCCTGCAGGTAAGATATTTCATCACTACGTTCAGACAATCCATAACGAAGCACCATCGCCTCGAACACCTCTTCCGGCGGCATCAGTTTCATCTTTCCGAAAAACTCCTTTTCGGCTGTGTTCAGTTGCCTGCCGAAATCATATTTCATCCATAAGTTATACTGTGCCGCTGCCAATTGGTCGTCCGGGTTTATTATCAGCTTCATACATGACGTTAAAAAATTTACGACAGGCGATTTGCCTATGATAAGTGCGTCCTGTGTGATAACATCGTATCGATAAGGCGATCCGGGATTCTCTTTTTTATGATTCAAAAGCATCTGTGCTATGAAACTGCCCTCCGCATTACGGCGGACCAATACGGCTATATCACGTGCCGTGTAACCTCGTTTCTGCAACTCTTCTATAGTTGCAATAACCGGAGGAATATATTCTTTATCGGCCGTAGCATCGTAATAGGTAACCGTTGCAAAACCGCCATTCCGACTTTCGGGTATTGTCTGGAGATAGTCGGAGTAGGCATCGGAGACGGCTCCCGACAAAGTTTTTTCCGTTTCGGCACTAATAGAGCCTTTTGCTGTGGCTTCACTGAGCGAAGAGTCGATTATGCGGCTATCTTCGGATACGCATTCGCCGATGATAGCATTCATGAAACGGACTACTTCGGCGCGGCTCCTGTAGTTATCTCTGAGCGATTCAGATATGGTTTCAGGGAACTCTTTTTTTGCTTTTCCCGACAAAATGCTCCAGTCCCCGCCCCGCCAGCGGTATATGGATTGCTTTACGTCTCCGACAAGCAATACGGTTTCCTCTTCCGATTGCGAAACGGCATTTTTCAGCAGCGGAACGAAGTTATTCCACTGCATTGAAGAGGTATCCTGAAACTCGTCTATCATGAAATGCGAGAAATGGGTGCCCGTTTTCTCAAAAATAAACGGTGCGTCGTTACCCGATACGAGCCTGGAAAGAATGTCGTTCACTTCGGTAATATGGAGGATATCCTCTTCACGCGAGATTTCTTCGACCTTGCGGCGCAGGTCTCCCATAAGCATAAACTTACCATAGTTCTCCTTTACAAGCGCGGCGGTATTTATAACGGATATTCCTCTGTCGTAGGCGGCACATAAATCCTTTAGCATCAGGGTGAGTTCAGTTGCCAGCGGTTCGATGCTCCCTTTTTTCGGCGATTTATCCGTAGCCCATTTTCCTTCGAGGGCATCCGTAACACGCGACCCGTAAGGTTCCAGCACGCCCGCCGCGGCTTTGGCTATATAGCCTCCCACGCCGCTTTTCTTATATGGGAAATCGTCGGGGTCGAGTCCGTGCGAGACGATGAATCCAAGCAGTTTTTCAGCCGCGGTGGATATATCCCCTTTCGCTTTCGCAGCCTCCCGGTATATCTGTTTTACGAGCGCATCGAGATCTTTCGTAGTTTTACCCGCCGCAGCTACTGTTTTGTAGGCTTCAGTAAAAAGTTGGCGCCCAAGTCTCTCTATTTCGCTTTTAACGTTCCATGCTTTATTGTCGTCGATGCGGTCGCTTATAATCGCGGATACACGTGAACGCAGTCCGGTATCGCTTGAGGTTTCGTTCAGCAGGCGGTCCGTAGCAGAACCAAGGAGAGTCTCAACGGTAAGCTCAAGGTTGAAGTTAACGGTAATTCCCAATTCTTTAAGGAACGAGCGTATTATCCGCTGGAAGAATTTATCGATGGTGAGGACCGAAAAACGGCTGTAATCGTGCAGTATTTTAGAACGAACTTCCGCAGCCCTGGCCGTTATTTTTCCATTGTCGAAACCGAGGTCTTTATTGAGTTTATTCCTATATCCTCCGGCGTCACCGTCATTAGCCAATTCATTGACTGCCTCCAATATGCGACGCTTCATCTCTTCCGTAGCTTTATTAGTAAAAGTTACGGCAAGGATATGGGCGTACAGGGATGGGTTGGAGATAATATTACGCACGTACTGGTAGGCAAGTGTGTATGTCTTACCCGAACCTGCCGACGCACTCATTATTTTTACCGTTCCCATTCTTCTACCTCTAAAATCAGCCACTAAAAATACTCAATTCCTTTCTGATTCCACCAGTACGTTTCTGTTTTTTGAGGAAAATGAGGTAACTTGCGTGTAAATTCGTCCTTCAAGATATGAAAACTTTCCTCGGCAATGTTGCTGAAAGTATGTGGCAGAGGTACGGCATCGATATTTCATCGATCCGCCTGCTGGTGCCTAACGCCCGTTCGCGTATTTTTTTCGGCAATGAACTTGCAGGGGTAATTGACAGGCCGGCCTGGGAGCCGTCTTTCGTTACGGTCGACCAACTGATGGCGGAGATTGCTGGAATTCAGCGCGTGGATGGTGTTAGGGCGCTTGCCGAACTTTAC